>WFTX01000083.1 GCA_015485235.1 Nitrospirota bacterium
AAGTAACTGTTTCTGAACTCGGCAATCAGCTCATCCGGCTTTTTGCCGGTGGTCTTGTAGGTGATCTTCTGGCAAAATTCATTCCCCTTGCCGAATTCTTCGCGGACGATCTTGACGATATCCTCGGCATGGGAGTCGTCTTTGGCGTAGATGAGCGTCTTGGGCACATCGGTGCGTCCGGGAAATATCTCGTTAAAGAGTTTCTCTTTAAAAGTGCGGATGACTGTACGGATCTGATCAATGGCGACCACATCCTTATCAAGCTGGTCAGCGGTGTACTCGAAATCCTCATCAAGCCTTTCCCACCGAACAGCGCGTGTCTCTTTGTCGCGCTTGTCCACATAATACCCTGCCTCGACACGTGAACCGCCCTGGGTGATCCTGGTACGGATCTGATAGACATCATAATTTACATTGACGCCATCGGCGACTGCCTGTTCGTGGGGATATTCCATGACGAGATTCTGATTGAAGAAGCCGAAGGTCTGCTTGTTAGGCGTGGCAGTAAGGCCGATGATGAAGGCATCGAAATATTCGAGAACCTGACGCCAGAGGCCGTATATGGAGCGGTGGCACTCATCTGTTACTATGATATCGAATGTCTCAGGCGGGACCTCGGGGTTGTATTCAACGGGCGGCGGTTCTTTGAAAAGATCCTCAAGGCCGGCAGTGGAATGCTCATCCAGCTCTTCGTCCAGATCCTCACCTTTGAGAATGGAGTAGATCCGCTGGATTGTCGAAATGCAGACACGGGCGGTCGTGTCGATTTTGTTTGAAGTAAGCTGCTGGACGATATATTCCTCGGTGAACTTGTAGTTTGAATAGGGTGATTCAAATTGCTGAAATTCCTTCAAGGTCTGACGGCCGAGATTGGCCCTGTCTACAAGGAAGAGAACACGCTTTGCCTTGGCGAATCTAATCAGGCGGTAGATGAAATTGACGGCTGTAAAGGTCTTGCCGCTCCCGGTCGCCATCTGAATAAGTGCACGGGGACGGTTCTCTGCAAGGGACTTTTCAAGGTTTTTTATTGCCTTGATCTGTGCGGGCCAGAGGCCATCCTCTTTGAGTGGGGGCATGTTGCGAAGGCGTTCCCGGAGGGTTCGGCCACGTTCATATAACCCTCCATGTGATTCAGACAAGGTGTTTTCCTGAAGGTCTAAGTATTCGTAAAGCGTTTCCGGCTTATGAAAGGCAAATACGCGACGGGAACGGGAATCCGGCTCAAGACAGTTGGTAAACCTGGTCTCTATCCCTGTTGATTCATAGCAGAAAGGAAGCGGCCGTTCGTAAGCAGGCAGGTCATCCGGTAATCCTTTACTGTATTTCTCTGACTGTACCTCTACCCCTGTAAGTGTTGAGCCCGCTCTCTTTGCCTCAATGACACCTACTGCCCGACCATTCACATACAGGAGATAATCTGCAGTGCCATGGCCCGGTTTAAGAGGAAATTCGCGAATGGCAACGCCAAGGTTAGATCCGATATTGAGCCGGGCTATATCCTGGACATTCCAGCCTGCCTTCTCCAACAGCGCATCAATTTCTTTCCGGGCTTCTTCTTCCGGTGTCAAACGTTACCTCTTAAGTGTTGAAATAAAATATCGATGGATGCTGACTATATCTTTTACAGCAAAATTATATCAGACTACTGATCCCCACATATCCGGCGGTCCCTCACAAGATGCCCGTATGATATCTCCCTTAATTTTATACACTTCAGGGAGACTATTTCAATTCAAAAGTGCTCTCTACCAGCCCCTCAGCCAGCGTTCCCCCCGTTCGTTCATGAGAAATGTCAGATCGGTTTTCATGGTTCAGTGAAAATTATAGCACATTTTTTCTGCAGGCCATACATGGGGAGTGCCTCTGCGGCCATGTTGAGAAAAGGGGTGGTGAGAGAAAATTCGGTGAAAAGAAGAAGGGGTGTTATTGGGGTGTTGGAAAGGGGGAAGGCCGCTCTTCGGCCTTCCCCCTTTGTTTATGCCGTTGTCTCTGATACGTTGGCGGGTGCCGCGGCCTCCACAGGCTCCCGGCCCAGTTTGAAGAAGTCCAGGACAAAGAGAAAGACCCCATAGACGAAGCCGAGCCCGAAGATCGCCCTCAGTGCCCAGAACCAGAGGTTGTAGTTTGCCTTGACGGTAACATAATCAAGGCCGACAAGCCTCTCCATATAGGTCTGGACCATGCCGGCTCCTGTGAGCGAGAGCACAATGAAGACCATGGAGATGGTCATCCACCAGAAGGAGCGGTAACCCCTTGAGGTATTGAACTCGGTCACACCCCGGATGAGGGGGAGGGTGATATAGATCATCGATATCACCAGAAGAACATAGGCGCCGTAGAAGGCGAGGTGACCATGGGCCGTAGTGATCTGGGTCCCATGGGTCCACTTGTTTACCTGCGGGAGGGTGTGGATAACACCCCAGAGCCCGGCACCTACGAAGTTGAATATGGCGTGAGATGTGGCATAGAAGAGCCCGAGACGGTTACTGATGACACGATGTTTCCGTGTTGTCCTGAAGGCATCCCAGACCATCAGGAGAAGTGGGATTGGTTCAAGGGAGCTGAATATTCCGCCGACCCAGAGCCAGTATTTCGGGGTCCCTATCCAGTAGTAGTGATGGCCTGTTCCAAGGATTCCTGTAAAGAGGACAAGCGCTACCTCAATGTACATCCACCTCTCGAGGACATGGCGGGGTGCGTTCGTCACCTTCATGAGCATGAATGCCAGGAGCGCACCTGCAATGATCTCCCAGGAGCCTTCGACCCAGAGATGGACTACCCACCACCACCAGAACTGATCCTTGACCATGCTCTTTGTGTAGAACATTCCCGGCAGATACATGAGGGTAAGGAACGTGAGGCCTCCGAGGAGGGTGCCCTGTATGCCGGTCCACCTTTTGCTCTTGTACATGGTCATGAAGTTGTTGAAGAGAAAGAGTATTACCGAGAGTGCTATCAACCAGTCCGCCCAGCGGGGTGCCTCGATGTACTCCCTGCCTTCATTGAGAAGGAGGGTTCCGAAGATATACTTGTTTGCCTGAGGGTCAAACCCCATCCAGATGTAACCGAGTATCACGGCGGTGATGGCCACGACAGTCGCCCAGAACTGGAACTTGGCAAGGGGTATGCTCCAGAGTTCGCTTTGTGATTCCTCGGGAACGACGAAGTAGGTGGCACCCATCATTCCCAGCAGAAGCCATACAACGAGGGCATTGATGTGGAGATCACGGATTACATTGAACTTCAGCAGGAAGAAATCAGGCCATATGAACTGGAGCGCTGCTATCAGTCCGACCAGCACCTGTACAAAAAAGAGCAGAATGGCGAAGGTGTAAAAGTGCTGGGCTATCTTCTGACTTTCGTATTTCATATCTGAAACACCTCCTATTTAAGTGTTATTAAATAATCTGCAAGTTGATTCAGTTCTTCATCTGATATCTGTGGAAAAGGCGGCATTGCAGAGCTTGGTACCACGCTCTGGGGATCCCTGATATGCCTTTTGTGCCACTCGATATCTGGCTTCCTGGATGCCACATGTGTAAGGTCCGGTCCGGAAGTACCGCCGATACCACCGATCATATGACAGGCTGAACAGTTATACTTCTGATAGACTGTGACACCGGGGATCTGAGGCATCCTGTAGGCGGCAAGCACCGGCTTGGGGGGCCAGCCGTTTGTATCCACCTTTGAAGTCCAGTCCAGAAAAGCAACGATCTTCTTCGCCTCATCGGGTGTTATCCCGAGTTCCGGCATTGCGGCTGAGGGTTTTACCTTTCTTGGATGGACGAGAAACTTTTCAAGATAGCCCTCCGGCTTGTTTACGGTTATTTTTGTCAGATCAGGGGCAAAGTAGGACCCGTTGCCCAGAATGGTATGACAGCCGATACAGTCGTACTTGTGCCAGAGCTTCTTTCCCTGATCCACCTCTTCCGTTATCTCCGGAGCCCTCTTGTCGATCTTCTTCATTGTATCAACTGTCAGTGCAATGAAGATGACAAAGAAGAAGAGGCTCCCGAAGACAAAGAGGTTCCGTACACCTCGGTTGCTCATATCTTCACCTCCCTTGTTTTTTCACCTGCCAAAGGCAGGGGTGTTCTCAAAGATACAGACCTTGCTTTTTTTACAATATAACCTCGATCCATAAAATAAAACCATGATTTATATCATAAAGCAGCGGTACTGTGCCGCATCGGGATAATTGAGTGTGGATGTTACCACTAAAAGAGAAAAGGGGCAGGCTCATGCCTGCCCCTGGAAAATGGAGTTACTTCAATCCGAGTTTCTTCTTTGTTGCCGCCCTTGTCCTCAGGTCGTCGAGCCAGTTCGCCATCTCAGCACCATCAACGGTAATCTCATAGGAGCCATGCCAGAGTTCGTAGTCCGGTCCCTGCATGAAGGCGCCCATCCTCCATCTTCTGCCCTCATGATGCCAGATTTCGTGCCAGAGGGTGTCCACTTCGCTCTTACCGTTGAACTTTATGTTCTTGTCAAGGCCTTCCTTCTTGATCGGGTCGTAGTAGAGCTTCTTTATCGCAAAGGCTACGGCATTGTAGACGTCTATCACCTTCTCGGCCTTGGCAAGCTCGCCCTTTGCCCATGCCGTTGAATGACACTGCGTACATACCTTCAGCATATCCGCCCTCTTTTCATCGGGTGAACGCCTGCCAGAGCCCTGGATTGCATCGAACCTCGTCTCTCCCTTTTCCCACCATTTGCCTGTCCCTACATAGGCATTGTATATCTCGGGGGCGAACTTCTTTGCTATGGCAAAAGGGTTTGGAAGGCCGGTCTTGACCTTCCTGAGCGAACCTGAAGGCAGACCGTACATCTTCTCATAACGCTCTGCTATATCGGGATCGATGCTGTACTTTTCACTTCCTGTGAGGTACTTTTCCTCTGTGGGCCATGAGGCCGCTGGCTCCAGTTCCCACTTGAGCCGTGCACTCACATTATGGGTGCTCTCCACTACCCCGCCAAAGCCGCTCATGTGGCATGTTGCACAGGTCGGTGCCTCTATGTCCTCCGGCCCCCATTGCCCGGGCGGGACTTCCCAGTTCCAGTGCTCGCCCTTTGCAGCATATATCGCACCATGCTTGCTCTCTGCATAGATTTCCGCCTGGGGATGGTCAGGGCCCAGGTGACACTGGCCGCATGCCTCGGGCTTCCGGGCCTCGGCAACACTGAAGGCATGCCTTGTATGACAGGCGGTGCATGAGCCGGTGCTCCCGTCAGGATTGAACCTTCCTATTCCGTTGTTCGGCCAGTTTATGAGTTTTCCGTTCTTTCCGACCTTTATCACCGTTCCATGACAGTGAAGACAGCCTGCCTCAGCAGACTCGCGGGAATAGTTCGTCTTGTAGTTCTTGTTCTTGCCTACGGTGATGTTGTCTTCCGTGACCCTCTCCCCCCCGGCTATCGCATAGGAGGAAAGGGAAAAGAGTCCGGCAGAAGAGTGGAGACTCTCCCTGAACTCCTTTACCTGCTTGGGGTGACAGCTGTTACAGTACTTGGGTGATACAAGGGCTGTGACCCTGAAGCCGTTATGGTCGAATCCTGCAGGGTCATCTTCCTTGGCCATATGGCAGACATAACACTTCACCCCCACCTTGCTGTGTTTGGACTCATGCCACTGCTTTACTATCCCCGGTGTGACGGTGTCGTGGCAGCTTATACAGGGGTCGGTCGGGTTTTCCAGTGCACCTGCCACCTGTGGATAGAAGGCGAGTGAAACCAGTACCGCCATGATGAGTATTGAAAACCTTTTCATAAACACCTCCTCTTGTGTTTTGAGACTTCAGTCCCGGGAGGACTGTTATTCCTCCCAGTTCAGGTAGACCAGTTCAAACTCTATCACCTCCTCCCACTGGCTGATACTTTCCGAGATCTCCTTCAGTCTCTCAGCGGATTCCGCCTCGAGGACTATGGCGATACCCTTCTCTCCAATCCCCTCGACAGTGACGGCGGGGATCGCCCGGAGACGGTCGGCAATCCTTTCTTCATCTTTTCTATCCATCGGGACAACTACTGCGCCAGCAACCGGCATTTTTTACCTCCCTTTCACAACATATTTGATCGCGCCTGTGGGGCAGGAGTCCCTGCAGAGACCACAGTTGTCGCACTTGATCCAGTCAAACCGTTTCTCTTCTTCAGCCAGGCCCATGGGCTCAAGGTTGTAGGGGCAGGCGGTGTTACAATACCCGCAGTGAGTACAGAGGTTGCGGTCCATACTTATCCTTAAAAGCCTCCTGGAGCCAAGAAGTGAGAGTCCGCCACCAGAGGGACAGAGCCTGCTGCACCAGGCCCTCCTGGTGGAAAAGGACTCGAATGCCAGTATCCCCAGGAGGATGCCCATCCCGCTCAGGGAGAGCATCCTGTGGGTGAAGAGGTACATCAGTTCCCTCCCGAAGACATGGGGTGGGTCGATTGCGGATATTATAGGGGTTGAGAGGAAGAATGAGAGAAGAAGCATGACAAAGAGAAGTGTGTATCTCAGGTCGGGGATCCCGATATGGTGATTCAGCCCTGCCTTCTTCAGCAGTCCGTTCAGTCTCTGGTTGAGTTCCAGTATGAACCCTACGGGGCAGAGCCATGAGCAGAAGACCCTCCCCAGAACCAGTGTTATGGCCAGGGGTATGACTGCTCCCACCAGGAGTGGTATGTAGAGGACCCTGCTTGAGAGCACTCCTTCAAGAAAGGCTATGGGGTGGATGAGCCGGAATCCCTTTATGGTGAAGGCCCAGGTATCTCCACTTATATCCATGACTGAAGGGGGCGGGAGATGGCCAAGCACGATCCTGGAGGGGGACCACTCCGAGGGGTTCATCGTGAGCATGGGCACGATTATGAGTACGGCGAGAACCGTTACCTGTATAAGCCTCCTCGGATACACAGCCTTAGGTCGTTTATGTCCAGTTATCTCCGGCATTCTCAGATCCTCATGGTAACCCTTATGGCAGGGAGTCTCACGCCTTTCCCGGCCGAACCGATGAGATTCCGGACCATGGCGGCATAGCGTTCCTCGAACCAGGTGAGTTTTATGCTTCTGTCCATCATGGACCTGGCTATATGCTCCTTGACGGGACAGACGTAATTGCACATACCACAACCTATGCAGAACTCAGGGTCAACATAGGGACGGATGCCCGTTGCCCCCTCAATCACTTCATTGGGTGGATAGTCCCTGAGTGCCTTGTCCCTGAGGGGGCAGTTGTAATAGCACTCTCCACAGGAGTCGTACTGCCAGGCAAGGCAGATCCTCCTGTCGAGGACAGAGGTCCCGATCTTCATCTCATAGGGCACCCTGGCCAGGACTTCCTTGTCGTTTCTTATCTTCCTGATCGCACCGGTGGGACAGACCTCTCCGCAGCGGAGCCAGTGACTTACGGGCCTGTCCTTTCCATCGGGGCCCCTCTGCTGGCAGAGATAGCAGGGGGTCTTCAGGGGATCAATATAGGGGGTATGGGCAAGCCCGCCCGAGGTGACATCAAGGGCGCGGAGACTGTCATAGGGACAGGCCTCGATACACTGGCCGCATCTTATGCACCGGGCAAGGAAATCCCTCCTTGCACCCGGGGGCCTGAGTACAGGCCCCTGAAAGTTTACCGGTATCAGGGACAGGAACCAGACCGAGATGCTCCTTTTAAGAAAGTCCCTCCTTGATATCATCCCCTTTTCCTCTCAATCACTGCTATCTCAAACCGCCTTCCCTTTATCTGGTACGGCGATACCACCTCGCCTTCGATGGTCACAGGGCTGCCCTTCGGGGGCATTACCGAAGACGTTATGACCCATATCTGACCGGTGGCATCCCTGAGGAGGTAGGGCTGTTCGTTCACAAACTCAAAGGCAAGGCCGGGCTCCACCTTTCCCCTCAAGGTCACCCTCTTGCCGGTAAACTCACCGGGCCTCTCAATGATCTTTCCAATCGGGGTAACCCCTGATGGTGCGGGGGGACGTGCCTTCTCCACGGATCCGATGGGACTTTCACTCTCGGTGCAGCTTGAGATTAAGGAAAACATGATTAAACAGATCAAAAAATATCTCATAAGCCCCACCTTTCCTGTGCCGGATATGCCGGGGGTCCCTCCCTTCTCCTGAGAGGGACCCCAAAGGGAGGGTCAAGCCTTCATGATCTTGACGGCACAGACCTTGTAGTCAGGTTCTCCTGCACCTGACCAGCTTTTCGGATCATCCACGGTAAGGAGGTTTATCAGTTTCGTCTCGTCAAACCAGGGGACGAATACCATTCCGGGCCTGGCCCTCTCGGTGATCCAGGCCGGCAGCACGATCTTGCCCCTCCTGGACTGGATCAGGAGCTTGCTTCCACTGCTGATTCCCAGCTTTTTTGCATCTTCCGGTGATACCTCCACATAGGCCCTGGGGTTCATCTCCCTGAGGAGTTTCACCCTCATGGTCATGGTCCCGGAGTGCCAGTGCTCGATCACCCTTCCCGTATTCAGGACAAAGGGGTATTCGGCATCGGGCATTTCGAAGTCGAGACCGGCCTTCAGCACCCTTACGATCGCCTTGCCCTTGGACCCTTTGTGGAAGGGGTGGTGGCCGTAATAGTTTATCGGCCCCGGGATTCCCTTATCCACCATATGCTGGTCATAGAGAGTCACATAGCCTGTCTTGTAGTTCCTCTCCGTTTTTCCGAAGACACTCAGGGCATAATCCCTGGATATGTACCGCTTTGCCGTGCCCCTGTTGTCGAAGTCCGTGGTCGGGCATGGCCACTGCACACCGCCGGCATGGGCCTTCAGCTTCTCGTAGGTGGCCCCCCAGAGGTCCACATCCTGGCCCCTTGTGGCGAGGCGGTATTCGTTCCATGCCTCCTCTTCGGTCTCAAACCCGAGGCCGTAGACCTCCTTTACCTTCTTGACCTTTCCCGTCATCGGGTCAATCACCCTGTAGGCGGTCTTTCTCCCGAGCTTTCTTGCAAGCCTCTTTGCCACTTCCACGATCTGCCAGAAGTCCGGCCGGGCCTCACCGGGCGGGTCTATCAGTTTCGGGATGAACTGGGACCTCCGGTCTGTCTGGCCCATCACGCCTTCCTTCTCCACCCACATGGCCGATGGAAGGATGACAGTGGCCAGTTCAGTGGTCCGTGTCGGATAGATGTCACTTACGACGGTGAAGGCCTTCTTCATGGCATCACGATAGAGCGAGGCATTGGGGAGGCTCTGCCCCGGGTTGGTGGTGTTGATCCATATCGCCTTTATCTTTCCCTTTCTCAGGCGCATGAACATGTTTACCGCCGGTCCTGTGGGCTTCTTGGGAAGCCACTCCACCGGGACTCCCCATATCTCCGCCATCTCGGCCCGGTGTTTGGGGTTTGCCACTGCCCTGTGCCCGGGGAGGATGTGAGTGAGTCCGCCCTGTTCCCTTGTACCGCCGCAGGCATTGGGCTGGCCTGTGAGGGAGAGGGAGTCGCAGCCGGGTTTGCCAATCTTGCCGGTAAGGAGATGAAGGTTATGCATCTGTGTATTCAATTGCACCCCCTTCGTCCTCTGGTTGAGCCCCATTGTCCAGATGCTGAGTGTGGCATAACCCTTTCTCCCGAACCATTCAGCCGCCTTTCTTATGTCAGAGGCAGGAACACCCACAAGGGCCTCCACCTTCTCAGGGGTGTAGTCAGCAAGGAATTTCCTGTATTCTTCGAAATCCACGAAATCACCCTTTGTCTTCAGCCCCTTCCTGAAGGTGCAGTACTTGAGGTGGGATTCGTCAATCAGTCCCTTTTCTATGATCACCTGCGCCATTGCGTTCAGGAGGTACATGTCATAGCCCGGCCGGAACTTCAGGTGGAGATCGGCATACCTCGCAGTAGGGGTATATCGGGGATCGGCCACAATCACCTTTACCCTGTCGGGATAGGCTGACTTCCTGTCAATGACCCTCCTGAAGAGCATGGGGTGGTTTTCAGCAGTATTGGAGCCAATAATGAAGATACAGTCCGTCTGGTCGAAATCGTCATAGGTGCCAGCAGGCTCATCAGTCCCGAAGGTATTCAGGTAGCCACCCACAGCCGAGGCCATGCAGAGACGGGGGTTTCCTTCCACATTGGCCGTGCCTATTATCCCCTTGAAGAGTTTGTTTGCAGCAAACGCCTCCTGGGTGGTGTTCTGGCCGGAGCCGTACCAGGCGACACTGTCAGGGCCGTGGGCCTTGATGAGTTCGGCGAATTTCTCTGCAATCAGGTCGAGGGCATAATCCCAGGAAACCTCTTTGAAGCTTCCGTCGGACTGTCTCACCAGGGGTTTCGTAAGCCTGTCATCGCCATACATGATGTGGGGCAGGGAATAGCCCTTCATGCAGAGACGGCCGAAATTTATCGGGCTGTCGGCATCGCCCTTTACCGCCACAACCCTGCCGTTCTTGACCCCTGCCAGTACTGTACATCCCGTTCCGCAGAACCTGCACTGAGACCTCCCGTACCTGATAGAAGGCTCTGCCAGGGCCTCTACTGGAAGCCCCGCCATTGCCAGTGCCGTGGCAGCTGCGGAGGCCTTGATAAAATCCCTTCTGCTGAGTCCCATAGGACACCTCCCTTTTTGCTGGACTGTTGCCTGTTTTAACAGAAGCGGGGAGCATCCCGAAACGGGCCTTCCTACCCCACCTGTAACTATCTTCCCACACCTTCAGGTAAATCGCATGTCAAAGGGTGTAAAAAAGATGTAAAAGTGCAGCGGAGGGATAAATGCAGGTTGAGGCTAAGGTCAAGGCTAAGGTCAAGGTTAAGGTTAAGGTTAAGGTTAAGAAAGGCGTATAGCGTGCAGGGATAGCCGACAGGCTGAGTAACCTAATAACTTATTAACACGGCCACGAAATAGGCTAATATATGTTATAATATAGGCATGGAGAAGATAGATGCCAGAAGATTACCGAAAGCAGCATTGGAAGAGAAGCGTCGCCAGGCAGTAAAGTTAAAGGAAAAGGGGATGACTTTAGAGGAAGTAGGGGAAATCGTCGGTGTACATCCAATAACGGTATGCAAGTGGCATAAGGCGTACAGGGAAAGAGGGATGAAGGCACTGAAACTCAGGCGTCGTGGACGCAGGGAAGGAAGTGGCCGGCGGTTAAGCAAAGAACAGGAGAAGGAGGTAAAGAGA
>WFTX01000084.1 GCA_015485235.1 Nitrospirota bacterium
ACCCTCACGGGCCATGCAACGTAATATGGTGTGATTCCGGGGGTGTGCTCTGAATTTTTCATTATAAAGCTCCGGTCGTGTCTGAGTAGAGGAAGTCTGTTATGGACAGTGCCTTAACAGGCCTGATCAGTGGTATTAAGGATGTTTTGAGTAGATATGGCCGTTCGGCCTCTGCCGAGCTGACACAGGAAAGCGCTTCCATGAACCACCATGTATTGATAATGAAAAATTCTGAGCATACCCCCGGATACAAGACAGGGGGAGAAGACTCCATGAGGGTATCCCCCTGCCTCGGGAAAATAATTTATGCAACTGGAAGGAAGACATGTATGGGAGGACTCTATGCTGGTGGAATTCAGCATATTCCCGGTTGGTGAAGGAAGCAGTCTCGGCGAGCATCTCACAGAGGTGCTCAGGATCGTTGATGAAAGCGGCCTGCCCTACAAGCTCAACCCGATGGGAACCTGTATCGAGGGGGAATGGGATGAAGTCTTCAGGGTTATCAGGAAGTGCCACAGGGCAATGATGAAGAGGGCTGACCGGGTGGTGCTCCATATCTCAGTGGATGACCGGAAGGGCAGGACGGACAGGCTTGAGGGGAAGGTCAGGTCGATTGAGAAACGGCTTGGGAGAAAACTCAGAAAGTAGGAGGTGAGACCATGGCTGGAAGGATTACCCTGAGTGTAATCAAGGCAGACGTGGGGGGTTATGTCGGGCATTCCAGCATCCACCAGGACTTGATGGATGCAGCCCGGGACAGGATGGAAAAGGCCAGAGAGAGCGGTATCCTGATTGATTTTCACGTAACACGGGTAGGGGATGATCTGGAACTCATAATGACCCATGAGAGGGGGACTGATAATGAAGAGATTCATCAGCTCGCCTGGGACACTTTCATCCGTGCCACCGAGGAGGCCAAGAGACTGAAGCTCTATGGAGCCGGTCAGGACCTCCTGAGTGACGCCTTCTCAGGTAACATCAAGGGAATGGGACCCGGTGTGGCTGAGATGGAGTTTGAGGAGCGAAGATCGGAGCCGGTGATAATATTCATGGCTGACAAGACCTCACCGGGGGCATGGAACCTGCCACTCTACAAGATGTTCGCAGACCCCTTCAACACCGCAGGGCTTGTTATTGATCCAAAGATGCACGATGGCTTCAGGTTTGATGTGGTGGATGTCTACGGGCACAGGAGTATCACCCTTTCCTGTCCTGAGGAGATGTACGACCTTCTCATGTTCATTGGTGCAATGCGGAGGTTCATGATCAGACGGGTCTTCAGAAAGGATGGTGAGATCTGTGCCTCGGCTTCGACTCAGAAACTCAGCCTGATAGCAGGCAGGTATGTCGGCAAGGACGACCCTGTCCTGATAGTCCGGTGCCAGTCAGGACTCCCGGCGGTCGGGGAGGCCCTTGAGCCCTTTGCCTTTCCCCATATAGTGGAGGGCTGGATGAGGGGGTCCCATCACGGGCCGTTGATGCCGGTACCCTTCTACGAGGCTAACCCATCCAGGTTTGACGGCCCCCCCAGGGTGATCGCGGCCGGGTTCCAGATAGCCAACGGCCGTCTGATAGGCCCGAGGGACCTCTTTGATGACCCCTCCTTTGACAGGGCGAGGAGCTTTGCCAATACCATTGCAGACTTCATGCGTGCCCACGGCCCCTTTGAACCCCACAGGCTGGGACTGGATGACCTCGAGTATACGACAATGCCTGAACTGATGAAGAAACTGGAAGAGAGGTTTACTGAAGAGGCGGAGTAAGACCGGTCAGGGGGAGGGCTTTTTTCTCTGAGATGAGCCCTCTCCCGTCTTGATGCCAAGGCCTTTCAGAATCTCATTCCAGTCATTGACCTGGGCATCATCTTCCGATTCTTCAAAGGTAAAGACCTTCCATCCGTATTCCCCCATCTCCTGAAGAAGCTGAACTGAAGTGATCGCCGCCTTCACCGAGATCCCTGATTCCTTCAGCCGGTCCGGAAGGTCCGTATCCCATGCCAGAATCACGGAGACAGGCAGACCGGCCTTCTCAAGAATCCTTTCTGTCATGATTTCTGCCGGGAGAGTGGTGATGTATATAAGGGGATACTTCTTATGGATTATCCCAAGGGCCCGTGCTGTACCTTCCCGTATCCTTTGAGGAAAGGTGGACTCCATCACCCCGGACTCTATCTGGACCAGAACAGCCTGCTCTCTCCTTCCTGTTACGAGGAGAAGGCCCTTCCCTGATTCCCGGCCTGTCCGTGCGGTTATTGTAAAGAGGCCCCTTTTCTTCGGTCTGTACTCGAAGAAGGCGTATCCGTCTCCGCCGCTAAGTCTTTTCCCCAGGGTATGCCCCTCAACATGAAACTCCACCAGTTCCCCGCCTTTTGGAAAGAACCGTCCCCCCGTTCTGGCTGAAAGCATCACAGGCGTCCCCACAGTGGTGACCTGGTCAGGGACCCGCACCTCAGCCAGGGCAGGAGAGAGTCCTGCAAACAGAACAATAATAAACAGAACAGGCAGCCTAAACATGATGATATATTGGTATATTGGTATATTGGTGTATTGGTTATTGGGTTTCTTAACATAAACCTTTATCTTAACCTGTGTTAAAGCCCTATACGCTACTCGCTACCCGCTATACGCTTTTTTCTTAACCTTGACCTCAGCCTCAGCCTGTCTTTTTCTCCCTCCCCGCTACACGCTTTTCTCAACCTTAACCTCGACCTTGGCCTATCTTTTACCTATCCTGTATTAGACTCCTCCGTGGGCAGCCCATACCCCGACTGCTACAGCGAGGAAGCTCGCCGCAAGGATCACCCAGTGAAAGGCAGTAAGCCTGGCAAAGACCTTCTCCGTATCCTGCTGGGCCTCACCCTTGAAAATCACCTTGAAGAGTTTCCCTTCGAAAAAGAGTATCAGCACATACAGTGTCCAGACGATCAGCATTATTGTGGGACCAATGCCTGAAAGGCTGAAGAGCAGCCGCCACTCACCCGTAAGGTAGAGGAGCCAGATCCCGGTCAGGCCTACCACCGAAACAGTCACCTTTGCGATCTTTGCAAACCTGTGCTCCACACCCTGGAAGAAGAGGACCTTCTCAAGGGAGCCTTCCATCCTCATTATCATGGGAAATACGATGATCGTCACAAAGGCAACCCCGCCTATCCAGAGCACTACACCAAGGACATGAATGGCCGTCAGTATTGGAACAAGCATGTCTTACACCTCCTTTTCAGGGATTCCTTGCAAACCTTTCACAAATCAGGCACTCGCCGGTCTCTGTTTTACCGCTCTCCCACCTGACCACCCTGATTGATGCATTCCAGCAGACCGGACAGAGTATGTACCAGGCCTCTCCCATTCCTTTGTTCTCATCATAGAGGACTGTCGAGTCTTTATAAAACATTATATAACTATTTTAGCATTGGTGAGTATGACGGGGGTCATAATAGAAGTGATAGGGAATCTCTCTTGACATAATACTATACATTTGTATAG
>WFTX01000085.1 GCA_015485235.1 Nitrospirota bacterium
CTTCAAATATCCCAGGGCTTGCCGTGCTGCCTGTAAGGGCCACACGCACGGGCTGTGCCACATGACGGAGTTTTGTCTGATGGCGCTCGACCACCTGATGAAAGAGCTTTTCCAGGGACTCTTCCGTAAACTCTGACATGGCCTCGATCCCTTCCTTTATATCCTTAAGATAGGGAAGATACTTTTCTGAAAGAAACTTATTCCTCGCCTTCTCCTCAAACTCCACATCTTCGGTAAAGTAATACCTCATGCTCAGGGCGAGTTCACTCAGGGTTTTCGCCCTCTGCTTGTAGGACTCAACTGCCTTAGCAAGCCATGCCCTCTCCGGCATGGAATCTTCCTCCATAAGGTTCTCCTTTACCAGAAAAGGTATGGTCAGGTCAACGAGCCTCTCCGTAGGGGTGTTCATTATATACTGGCTGTTGAGCCAGAGGAGTTTCTCAGGATTAAAGACGGCTGCCGTTCTGACCACCCCTTCGAGGGAGAATTTCTCTATCAGTTCCTCCCTGGTAAAGATCTCCTGGTCTCCGTGGGACCAGCCAAGCCTGACCAGATAATTGATCAAAGCCTCGGGGAGATACCCCATATCCCGGTAAGCCTGGACCGAAGTGGCGCCATGCCGTTTACTGAGCCGGGTCTTGTCAGGGCCGAGTATCATCGGGATATGGGCAAACCGGGGGATCTCAAAGCCGAGAGCCTGATAGATGTGAATCTGCTTGGGTGTGTTATTGAGGTGGTCATCTCCGCGGATTACATGGGTAATGCCCATCTCCACGTCATCCACAACAACCACAAAATTGTAGGTAGGCGTGCCGTCCGAGCGCATTATGATAAGATCGTCAAGCTGTTCGTTCGGGTACGAGACCGGTCCCTTGATAAGGTCGTTGATGATGGTCTCACCGGCATCAGGCATCCTGAACCTCACAACGGGCTTCCTGTCAGCGGGTGGATTCTTGAGGTCAAGACAGCGGCGGTCGTATTTGATGATGCCCTTTCCCTCTTTCTTTAACTGCTGACGCCGCTCTTCCAGTTCCCCGTGAGTGCAGTAGCAGTAGTATGCCTTGCCCTCGTCAAGGAGCCTCTGGACATATCCGCGGTATAGATCCATCCTCTCGGTCTGGCGGAAGGGCCCTTCATCCCAGTCAAGACCGAGCCATTTCATACCGTCTATGATGGCTTCTATATATTCTTCGGTGGAACGGCTCCTGTCAGTATCCTCTATCCTGAGAACAAAAATACCTTTGTTATGTCTGGCAAAAAGCCAGTTGAAAAGTGCAGTCCTTGCACCTCCTATATGGAGATAACCCGTCGGACTTGGCGCAAATCTTACCCTGACCTCAGACACTTTTTTTACCCCTTTCTATTTACTTAATAACCCAATAAACTTAATAACCAATACAAGTTTTTATTTTACCACATACCCCTCAACCATTAAATCCTCACCAACCCGTCTTATACTCAAATCTCTCAGCCTGTAGGCATCTTCAAGTCTTTTACAGGCCCTGCCTCCAATTGCGGGTAAGGAGTCCCTCCCGCAGATTATCTTTGGCGCTATGAAGAAGACCACCTTGTCCACAATGCCGTCATGAAAGGCATGGGATGAAAGGGATGCCCCGCCTTCTATCATCACCGATGTGATTTCCATCCTGCCAAGTTCCTTCATAAGCCATCGAAGATCGAGTTTGTTTCTGAAGAACAGGAATTCAAGTCCTTCCTTACGGAGCCTTTCAGCCTTTTTTCTCATTGCCTCATCTGTTACCATGACAGTTGAAAGCGGAGTATCAAGCACATGAAACCCGGCAGGTGTCTCAAGCCGTGGATCAATGACCACCCTGAGGGGATCTTTAGCTCCCTTGAGCCTTGCAGTGAGTCGGGGATTGTCGGCATTTACAGTACCTATTGCGGTAAGGATTGCATCCGAGGCGGCACGCATCCGGTGTACGACCCTCCGGGCCTTCTCTCCGGTTATCCATTTAGACTCGCCTCCGGGGAGGGCGATCTTGCCATCGAGGGTCATGGCCACCTTGAGGGTGACAAAGGGCTCACCGGTGGTGATGTACTTTATGTATGCCTCGTTAAGCCTTTTCGCCCTCTCTTCCAGGACCCCCGATACCACCTCGATCCCAGCCTTTCTCAGTTCAGCAAAACCCCTTCCGGAGACCCGGGGGTTTGGGTCCTCCATTGCAACAACCACCTTTTTGACTCCTGATGCAATGATGGCCTTTGTACAGGGGGGGGTCCTCTTCCTGGTATGGCAACAGGGCTCAAGACTGACATACAAAGTGGCCCCCTCTGCCCTCTGGCCTGCCTCCTGCAGGACCAGCGCCTCTGCATGGGGTGTGCCCGGGGCACGGTGGTAGGCCTCGGCAATGACCCTGCCCCTCTTTACAAGCACCGCCCCTACTACCGGATTTGGACTTGTATGTCCCAGTGCCCGCCTGGCAAGCTGCAGCGTTCTATTGATCACTTTCTGATCATTCATGGCATATAATATTACCAAAACAGCCGGAAACTCTGCCGATCCGCCTTCCCTTAAATTAATTTTGGTAAATCCACCTTTTTTTCTTGATTTTCTTTATCTCTTCGTGTATAATTATTATTGGCTTTTTCTTAAGTCGGGGAGGTAACAATTTTTTCATGGGGGAGCATTGTTAGGAGACTATCTTAAGGGAAAACGCCAGGAATCCGGCCTGTCCCTGAAGCAACTCGCAGACAGGACAAAAATCCGCCTGGAATATCTCAAGGCCCTTGAATCCGGAGAATACGGAAGGATCCCCGGTGAGGTTTTTGTACGGGGCTATATCAGAGAGTATCTCAGAAGTCTCTCCTTCGACCCGGCTGAAGCCCTCTCCCTCTATGATGAGGAAAAGCCTCCTCTTCCTGAACCTGAAGCCCCGGCCCAGTCCGGAAGCTGGACAGGACTTCATACAAAGACCAGAGGATACCTTGTCTCAGGCCTTATCATCCTGATTCTGATCCCTGTTGCAATCTTCGCTCTTCGTTTCTTTGAGAAACCCGACCAGCAGAGCGCTCTCAAGAGTACGGGCGTAAAAAGTGCAAGTCTTGAACGGGTAGTCAAGATGATTCCTGAGCCGATAAAGACAGCCGAGGCAGACTTTACAAACAAACACCTCCTTGAGATCAGGGCCGTCGAGGATTCCTGGGTCTTCCTCCAGATTGACGACAATATCAGTTACTCCATGCTGCTGAGGCCCGGAGAGAGGCGGTCATGGACAGGAGAGAAGAAGTTCTACCTCAAGACGGGTAATGCAGGAGGGATCAGAATCACCTTTGACGGCCGGAATCTGGGAGCCCCGGGCAGGCGGGGGCGGATCGCAAAACTGACACTGCCTTCAACCCCTCCTGAGAAATAATAGTATCCAGCTAACATTAGTTGCTCTGAAATACTCTTTTATCAATAATACAGACCCTCCCTGTAACCTTAAACAACATCAAACACCAAGGAGACACTTCAGAAGTGAAGGGACTTTCAAGAAATGCCCTGAAGGTATTAAAAGCACGGTATCTTCTCAGGAATGAAAAGGGTGAGGTTGTTGAGACCCCTGAAGAGATGTTCCGGAGGGTGTCGGCACATATTGCAGAGGCTGAAAGGGCATACGGAGAGTCACCAGAGAGATGGGGGGAGATGTTTTACAATCTCATGACGGGCCTCCGCTTTCTCCCGAATTCACCGGCACTGATGAATGCAGGCCGGGATCTCGGACAGCTCGCCGCCTGTTTCGTCCTCCCCGTGAATGACTCCATGAAAGGGATCTTTGAAACACTCAAGAACGCCGCCCTGATCCTCCAGAGCGGTGGTGGAACGGGGTTCTCCTTTTCATCCCTCAGACCCAGGGCCGACACGGTGAAATCAACGGGTGGTATTGCCAGCGGACCTGTCTCCTTCATGAATATATACAACAAGGCAACGGAGGTGATAAAACAGGGTGGGGCAAGGAGGGGAGCCAACATGGGAATACTCCGTGTTGATCACCCGGACATAATGGATTTCATCAGGGCCAAGGAAGACCCCGGGGCCCTCACGAACTTCAACATCTCCGTAGCAGTCACCGACAGCTTCATGGAGGCACTGAAAAAGGACCGCAAGATCCCCCTTGTCAACCCCAGAACCGGGAAAACAGCGGCAAGAATCAGGGCCAGGGAGATATTCGATGCCCTCGTTCATGCAGCCTGGAAGACAGGCGATCCCGGGATCGTCTTCATAGACAGGATCAACCGTTCCAATCCCACCCCTCACATCGGAGATATTGAGAGCACCAACCCCTGCGGGGAGCAACCCCTCCTGCCCTATGAGGCCTGCGTGCTCGGTTCGATCAACCTATCGAGGTATGTGAAAAATCCTTATCCTTGCAGGGCGGGCAGGCCTGAAATAGATTTTAATGCCCTTGGGATGGATGTGGAACTCGCTGTCAGGTTTCTGGACGATGCGATTGATGCCAACAGATACCCCCTGCCGGAGATAGAAAAGATGCACAGGGGGAACAGGAAGATAGGCCTTGGTGTGATGGGTTGGGCAGATTTTCTCGTGATGCTTGGTGTCCCATATGCATCAGAAGAGGCAATACAGGTTGCTGAAAGGGTAATGGGATTCATCCAGGAAAGGTCCCGGGCGGCATCGGCAGCACTTGCCAGAAAGAGGGGGGTTTTCCCCAATTTCAAAGGATCCATCTATGACAGGCCCGGAATGCCGGGTGTCAGGAATGCAACCACGACAACTATTGCACCAACGGGGACACTCTCCCTCATCGCCGGATGCTCTTCAGGGATCGAACCATATTACGCCCTTGCATACAGGAGATTCATTCTTGATACCGAGTTCCTTGAGGTCAACCGGCTCTTCTTTCATGTTGCCAGAAGGGCCGGCTTCTACTCCGAGGTGCTCAGAGAGAGGGTGATAAAACAGGGGACACTTCGTGGTATCAGGGAAGTTCCCCGCAGGATAAGGCAGCTTTTCAGGACAGCCCTGGAGATACCACCTGAAACTCACGTTGACATGCAGGCTGCATTTCAACGGCATGTGGACAATGCGGTCTCCAAGACAGTAAATCTCCCCAGAAGTGCAACTCCCTCCAGGGTGGCAGAGGTCTTTCTTTATGCCTACGAGAAGGGCTGTAAGGGAGTGACCGTCTTCAGAACAGGCACAAGGAAAAAGGGAACCCTCATAAAATTGAAGGAGGTGGAGTAAATGGGAAACAGGGCTCTGGTATTAAGCGGAGGGGGTGCCAAGGGCGCCTTCGAACTGGGTGTGGTGGATTATCTCGTTAACGATCTTGAGATCGTCTTTGAGGTCATTTGTGGAGTATCCACGGGGGCGCTGAATGCCTCCTTTCTCAGCCAGGGAAAGGGGCTCGACGGCCTCAGGGAGAGACTTGAGGAACTGAAAGATATCTGGTTCAGCATCACCTCTGACGATGATATCTACCATGACTCCCTGACATGGGACTTCCCCCGGATCGTCTCCCTGTACAACAACAAGCCACTGAAGGAAAAGATAGAGACCCATATCAACCCCTCCCTTATCAGGGAGTCAGGGACGGAGTTCAGGATAGGGGTTGTATCCCTTAACAGCGGCGAGTATCTCTCCATTGACCAGTCCGCCACTGCACTCAAGCGGTTTATCCTTGCAAGCACTGCAATCCCCGTGCTTTTCAGCCCTGTAAAATACAGAGGGAACCTCTATGTCGACGGAGGGGTCCGGAACATAACCCCTCTCCAGGATGCACTGAAGGCACTAAAGGGACTTCCCCGGAGGGAGACTCCAGATGATGTCTATCTCGTCCTTGCCTCTCCCATTGCAATCCGGCGGGTCCCCGCTTCTGAGACTGACAACATACTGGAGATCCTGAAGCGTTCCGTCGAGATACTCACGGCAGAGGTTTACAGGGAAGACATTGAGCATGCCGTTGAGGTTAATGAATACATCAGCGGGATCGAACGGTTGCGCGAAAAGCTCTCCGGGCACCTTTCCCAGGAGGAGATAGAGGAGATCCTGGATGAGGCCCGCCTCCCCTTTTCTAAAAAATCCCAGCGATATGTTAATATCTTCATGTTCGAGCCGGAAAAGGAATATCTCGGAAGCCTCGAATTCGATCCGGCAAAGATCAGAAAGGCCTTCAGAGAAGGCAGGGAAAAGGCCCGGGAAGTAATGAGCAGCCCCTGATGAGGAGGATTCAAGAATGATACTTGGTGTAAATGTTGACCACGTAGCCACGGTCCGGCAGGCGAGGATGACCTTTGAACCTGACCCTGTAATGGCAGCCACACTTGCCATACTCGGCGGGGCGGACGGGATAACCGTCCATCTCCGCGAGGACAGGAGGCACATCCAGGACAGGGACCTCCGCCTCCTGAGGGAGTTCGTCCCCGTTGAACTGAACCTCGAGATGGCCGCAACCGATGAAATGATCAGAATCGCCTCTGAGGTAAAGCCTGACATGGTCACCCTTGTCCCCGAGAAAAGGGAAGAACTGACTACGGAGGGCGGGCTGAACCTGAGGGATCAGAAAGAACATCTCAAGTCTGCAGTCCAGAGGATAAGGGACCTGGGGATACCCGTCAGCCTTTTCATAAATCCCCATCCTGCTGATATAGATCTCTCCCGGGAAATCGGTGCAGACATGGTTGAGATCCATACCGGCATGTATGCAAATGCAAAGGGAAGGGAGCAGGAAACAGAACTGGAAAAAGTGAATGAGGCGGTAGCCTTGGCCGCCGATCAGGGCCTTGGTGTAAACGCCGGGCATGGCCTTACCTACTACAATGTAAAACCCATCGCTTCCAACAGGTCCATACGGGGGCTCTATATCGGGCACAGCATCATCTCAAGGTCTGTACTCGTGGGGATTGAAAGGGCTGTCCGTGAAATGAAGGCACTTATCGAAACTCCATGATCCACGGCACCGGAATAGACATCTCCTCAACGAGCCGGATTGGGCGGGCACTGAAGAGATGGGGTCCCCGGCTTAAGGCGCGGGTCTTCACTGAAGGAGAAAGGGCCTATTCAGACGCCCAGCCCCGGCCTGAACTCGCCTATGCGGCAAGGTTCTCAGCCAAGGAGTCCTTTATAAAGGCACTATCTCCCAGTGAGCCGGTCCGGCTCAGGGAGATAGAAGTGGTTCGCGAAAAGACAGGGGAACCATCAATCCGGCTTCACGGCCGGGCAGAGGAACTCTTCAGAGCCACTGTAGGAAACGGCAAGATACACCTCAGTCTCTCCCACGAGATGGACTACGCCGTGGCTGTTGTGATAATAGAGATACCTTGAAGGAACCATTGCATAAGCCGGTAAATACACACACGGAAGTTTTCACCAAGTCTTTTACCGGGGGGTCTGCTCTGAATTTTTCATTATAAAGCGCCGGTCGTGTCTGAGTAGAGAAAGCTCGACACGAGTCCTGCGGATCTGTTACGGACGGGGCCTTAACAGGCCTGATCAGTGGTATAAAGGATGTTTTGAGTATATAAGGCCGTTCGGTTTCCGCCGAGCCGACACAGGTCCGGAACGGACTCGTATCGAGGAAACGCTTACATGAACCACCATGTATTGATAATGAAAAATTCAGAGCATGCCCCCCGGAATTACACCATATTACGTTGGAAGGTCCGTGAGTGTACGCCCCCTGCAGAACCTTATGTTTTTGCAATGTTCAGGTTAACAGGATCTTGCTATCAGAAAAGATGTAGGCAGGTGCCTGATCAGGTTTCTTGAGACACCTCCCATCATACCCTTCAGGCCCTTCATGCCCCGGCAGCCGACAGCGACCAGATCAATCCCGTGTTTTTCAGCATATGAAATGATCTCTATCGATGGGTCTCCTATCTTTGCCACCGTCTTTATCTCCCGGAACTTCTCCCTGAGATAGGACTCGGCCTTCTCAAGCACCTCATCAGAGTGGGCAAACTCTGCAGTCCTGATCTTTGCAACCTCATCTTTCCACTTCTCGTCAATCTCGGGCAGGAGTCTCTCAGGAATGTCATGAACCGGTGAGGTATGGACATGCATTACCGTCAGTTCGCTCTCTTCAGGAAAGGGAAACCTCAGCAGAAACCTCCCTGCGGCCTCACTATGTTCAGAACCATCGTCGGCAAAGAGTATCCTCAGGGGGCCCTTTATATCCCACTGGGCCTTTCTCACGGCCAGGACAGGCAGAGGTGCCCTGGAAACAACCTCCCTTGTCGTACTTCCCACGATGAACGACCTGAGCCCCTTCACACCTTTTGCACCCATGAGGACAACGTCATAACCCTCATCTCCTGCCTTCTCCACTATCAGGTCAGTGGCAGAGCCCTCCTCGATCACCTCGCTGATGCCTGCAGGGGTGGATCTCAGAACATCCGAGACCTCTTCAACAATCTTAGGGGCAACCTCCTGCTTGATCCTGAAGATGACATCACTGTAAGACTCGATATCATGGAGTATGGGGACAAAGTTGATTACGTGAAAGACAGTGATATGGTCTTCCGGCCTCAACGCCATTGCGGAAAGGAACCTGGCAGCCCCCAGTGAGTGTTCCGAACCGTCGACCGGCACAAGAATCTTCATCTCATCCCCCTTTCTGCTGTCCATAAGGACAGTCAAGGTCGTCCGGAAAGACTGTTAAAAAGAATACCCAGCTCCATATCTTAATCATATCACAGACCGGACACAATAACAACCCTCTCGGGTCTGAGTTCAGGAGTTCTCCCAAAAATAAGAGGCAGAGTAAAGCAACAAATTGATAAATAAGCAGAAGTAAGGATGTATAAGTAGTCCTGTAATTGTTTAAGGAGTACAGAAGTTTCTCCAGGAGGAGGAAGAGAAAATGTTCCGGGCAGGCCTCTTAATCAGTCCTTATCAAAGCGCTGATGGTGATGAGTAGAGGGAGTTTGTTGTGGATCGGCGCCATAAGGGAGTCTGTTTTTGCACACAGAAATCCTGACAGAGGATAAAGTACATACATTAAGCGCC
>WFTX01000086.1 GCA_015485235.1 Nitrospirota bacterium
AGGTATAATGGAGTAAGGGACTTCACGATATGGCCCGGGCTCATCAGCCTCTTGTGGCTTGCAACGGCGAAACTGTAGATTATCTCAGCCCATACCCTGTCAGGGAAGAGGAATTTTTCCTTCGAGTTTTCGGCGATACTTCCGAGAAACCACATCAACTCCCCGGGCAGGATGGATTCATACATGCCGGAGAGCTCCTTCACGCCGAGGCGGAACTTCTCAATCATCCCATCAAGATTTACATTGATGGGCTCAAGTCCGACGGAGTAGACAAAACCGAAGGTCGGGACATCTTCAGAGCCCTGGATCCTGCTCCAGACCTCATCATACTCCTCCATCAGATTTACCACCGCAGAGACAACCTGGTTAAGCATGGCGCTCAGGTCCGCCCCCGGGTCTTTGGCATCGTGAATCTTCGCACCAAGAAAGGCCTGGCAGACCTTGAACTGGTTTGCAACGGCCGTAGTCGTCATCCAGATGTCAATGCCGTACCTTGCCACATCAGTCTCCCAGACGTCCTTTGTGAGATAGAAGGAGGCAAGGCTGCCGGAGAACCCGAAGTCACCCCCGATCGGCTGGCGTATCCTCTTTCCATAAAGCGCCCGTGTAATGGGATAGACAATGGTATTCGTGATTGTGCCGTCGTATTTGTGCCTTCTGTAATAGGGTGCAACATAATCATAGCCTGCATCCAGGACAGGCCTGATAAGGAGTTCAACCCATTCCGGGGTGATGCTCCTGAGGTCTGAATCAACCACTGCACAGGCCTTTACATTCAATGCCCTGGCGATCTCGAATATGGTCCTGAAGGCACTCCCCTTTCCAGGGATTCCCTGATAGGGTGTGACGATCTTGAAGATGCTTCCCACCCTGTGCTGAAGAAGGATGGCATCGAGGTCAACCCCCGTATTCCTGACCACATCCATGGTCCCGTCCGTTGAGCCCCCGTCGGAGTTTACCAGCACTGACTTGAGGTCGGGAAAGTACTTTGAAAGGCCGGCCTGGACAGCCCTGACCACATGGCCTATGGTCCCGGCGTTGTTGTAGCTCGGGATGCCTACAAGGATATCGGCCTCGCCGATCTCCTCTATTTTCTCCCTGACTTCATTTCTGAGGACTACGGAATTTTCTTTCATAAAAAATTATCCTGATGAAAGCTGATGTTACTAAACATGGCTTAGAAGAGCAAAGCCGATCAGGATCAGACTGTTGACACTCATCCAGGTATAATGTTTAAATTAAATACTACACAGATTATATCATTTCCGGACATCTTACTCAAACAAGAACAGAGGAGGCAGTGTGCAGAAGGTCCCCTTGACACAGGAAGGCTATAATAAACTGAAGGAGGAACTGGAGAGGCTCCTCAGGGTGGAGCGTCCCAAGAATATCAAGGAGATAGAAGAGGCAAGGGCTCACGGCGACCTGAGCGAAAACGCCGAATATCATGCTGCCAAGGAGCGGCAGTCCTTCATCGAGGGAAGGATCCAGGAACTCCAGTCCAAGCTGGCCCGTGCCGAGATAATAGATCCCTCAAAGCTCAGACGTGACAGGGTCGCCTTCGGGGCAAGGGTGAAGGTCTATGATCTGGAGACTGACGAGGAAAAGAGCTTTTTTCTCGTCGGGCCTGAAGAGGCTGATGCAAGTAACGGAAAGATCTCCGTTACCTCACCGGTGGGGAAGGCGCTTATAGGCAAACAGGTCGGTGATGAGGTGACGATAAAGGCGCCGGCAAGGACATTCGAGTTTGAGATCTTAGAGATATCCTTTGAGTAGGCACTTCTCTGCAGAAATCACCGATATCAGGCAACTATCCAGAGAACATTTCATTCTTACACTACATCGCCCCCCTTCAGCACCTGAGCCTGGACCAGGCCAGTTCTTCCTCATCAGGCTGCCCCGTTGCGGTGAAGACCCCCTCCTGAGGCGTCCATTCAGCATCTTTGACTGGGATGAAGGAAAACTCCGTTTCTTCATAAGGGTCGCCGGAAAGGGAACGGCCATTCTTGCCGGCTCGGGGCCTGGAGAAAGAATTGACCTCATCGGTCCCCTTGGCCGGGGATATCCTGAACCGTCCGATGGCAAACGGCCGGTCATGGTCTCCGGCGGGATGGGTATTGCATCGCTCTTTCCCATGATCAGAGAGCAGGGAAAGGGGGGGCTCCTCCTCTACGGGGCACGGACCTCTGATGAACTCCACCTGCTTGATGAGATCGGAGCGACCGGTATTGAGACAGAGACTATAACCGATGACGGCTCTTCCGGGAGAAAGGGGACGGTCCTTGACCTTCTCCATGACGCCGTCCAATCTGGTAAAATGGAAGGGGCTGTTGTTTACGGATGCGGTCCCTGGGGGATGCTTCATAGCCTTCTCGGGTTTCTGAAGGAAAACAGAATGGAGGGGTATCTCTCCCTCGAGGAGAGAATGGCCTGCGGCCTTGGTGCATGCATGGGCTGTGCAAAGGAGATAGGGGGAAGAATGCTCAGGGTCTGCCTTGAAGGACCGGTTTTCAGCGTGAGCGAGTTCTGAATGGATCTCTCCGTAAGGATAGGGAAGATTCAGATGAAGAACCCCGTGATGACCGCTTCGGGGACCTTCGGTTATGGCGGGGAATATTCAGAATTCGTTGATCTCGACAGGCTCGGGGCGATCGTTGTAAAGGGTCTCTCCCTTCAAGCCAGGGAAGGAAACCCCTCCCCGAGAATATGGGAGACCCCCTGCGGGATGATCAACTCCATCGGCCTCCAGAATGTCGGGCTTGATGCCTTTCTGAAAGAGAAACTCCCCTGGCTCCGGCGGTTCCAGACACCGGTGATAGCAAATATACTCGGGAGTTTTCCTGAAGAATACTCAAACCTCGCCCGGAGACTCGACGGGGAGGTGGAAGGGATCGAGGTAAACGTCTCCTGCCCGAATGTAAGAAAGGGAGGAATACTCTTTTCATCCACCCCGGAATCCCTGAAGGAGATAGTTGGAAGGGTGAGGGATTCCGTTAAACAATCCACATTGATAATCAAGCTCTCTCCGGCCACCTCTGACATTGGACAGGATGCCCTTCTCTGTGAGAAGGAAGGAGCCGACGCCGTCTCAATGATCAATACCATCCCTGCCCTGGCCATAGATACAGAGACCCGGAAACCAAGGCTCTCCAATATAACAGGCGGCCTCTCGGGCCCTGCCGTAAAACCGATAGCCCTGAAGATGGTCTGGGATTCCTACAGGAGGCTCCGGATACCCATTATCGGGATGGGAGGGATCACTTGCGGGACCGATGCCATAGAGTTCATGCTTGCCGGAGCCACTGCCGTAGCGGTCGGGACGGCCAACTTCATAAATCCTTCTGCCACCATGGATATAATAAGCGGCATAGAGGCATATGCATCTGAAAAGGGAATCAGGAAGATAACCGAGCTGACAGGAGGAATGCAATGCAGTTGACAAAAGGACTTATTACCATGATAACCGATTTCGGGACAAAAGACCCCTTTGTGGGCCAGATGAAGGGGGTGATGTACTCTATCAATCCTGAGGCCAGGATCGTTGATGTGACCCATGAGATCAGCCCCTTCAACATCAGGGAGGCGGCGATCATAACAGGCCTGAGCTATACACACTTTCCCGCAAGGAGTGTTCATCTCGTGGTCGTTGACCCTGGTGTGGGCTCTTCAAGAAGGCCGATTATCGTGACTACGGAAAACCACTATTTCGTAGGGCCCGACAACGGGGTCTTCTCCATGATCTATGCACTTGAAGAGAGGTCCCTTACCGTGACCCATATAACGGCGGATCACTATTTCTACCAGAAGGAATCCCCCACATTCCAGGGACGGGACTATTATGCGCCTGTTGCGGCATGGCTTTCAAAGGGAATCCCTGTAACCAACTTCGGAGAGCCCATCCACGATTACATCAGAATGAGAATCCCCATACCTGAACAGCCCACAAGGAACACCCTTGAAGGAGAGGTCATCCATATCGACCGGTTCGGTAACGCCATCACCAACATCAGGGAGTCCCTTCTGGACACAGGGGGGGACAGGAAGGGCATGAGGGTCATCATGAGGGGCAGGGAGATCAGCCTCAAGCATCACTACTCAGAGGTGGAGGACAAGGATCTCTACTGCCTCATAAACAGCTTCGGCCTCCTGGAGTTCTTTGTATACAGGGGGAGTGCGGCAGAGCTTCATGAGATCAATATCGGGGATATCGTGGGGATCATCTTCGGTTGAGGACCTAAATGCCGCTGACCGGTCCGAGGAGGACCGTTGCAATCCCGTCATCGTTAAGAAGCCTCCCGGCAAGGTCTTTCATCTCCTGGAGAGTGACGCTGTCTATGGCACTCAGTATCTCGGAGGGAGAAAAATACCTTCCATAGTAGATCTCCTGCCGGGCGATATTGTTCATCCTGCCTGATGTGGATTCAAGGGCAAGGATGATGTTGCCCCGGAGATGGGTCTTTGCCCTCCGGAGTTCGTCCTCTGTAAGGGTTTCGCTGAATGAGACGAACTCCTTTCTCACAAGATCCATCACCTCTCTGTAGTTTTTTTCAGAGGTCCCGACATATACGCCGAAAAGACCTGTATCATAATATGAGGTAAGATAGGAATAGACCGTATAGGCAAGGCCTCTCGTCTCCCTTATCTCCTGGAAGAGCCTTGAACTCACGCCTGAGCCCATTATGGTGTTCAGGAGGAGCATGGCGTACCTGTCAGGACTGCTCTGGGCTATCCCCTCCACCCCCATGCAGAGGTGGACCTCTGCATGGTCCTTTGTGACCACCTTCACCCCTTTTCTGAAGGCCGGCCTCTCCAGGGCGACCGGCGAGGGTTCCCCTTTTTCACCGGGCAGAAGCCCCTCCAGCAACCCTGAGATCTGGCCTGAGTCGATATTGCCGGCCACGGAAAAGACCACATTGGAAAGCCTGTAGAACCTCTTCCTGTAATCAATGAGGTCGGTCCTGGTGAAGGAGTTTACCGTCTCTTCAGAGCCAAGGATGTTGTACCCGAGACCGCTTTCTCCCCAGACGAATTCATTGAACAGGTCATGAACATAATCATCAGGTGTATCTTCTATCATCTTTATCTCTTCGCTGACGATCCCCTTTTCCTTTTCTATCTCTTCAGGGGGAAAGGAGGAGTTCAGAAAGATATCTATAAGGAGCTCAACACCTCTGTCAATGTACTCATCCAGGACCTTGACGTAAAAAACGGTAGATTCCTTTGAGGTAAAGGCGTTGAGGTCTCCGCCAAGAGAGTCTATCTCGAAGGCTATCTGTTTCTGGCTCCGCTTTGCCGTCCCCTTGAAGGACATATGCTCAAGGAAATGGGATATCCCCTTGTTCCGGGGGGTCTCAAAGCGGGCCCCGGCCTTCACCCATATGCCGAAGCTGACTGAACGGACACCTTCAATCCGTTCAGTCACAAGGGGGGCACCACTTTCAAGCATCAACCTCTTAAACAATATACTCCCTCCCGGAGAAAGGTCCGGCGGGCAGTAAGGATCCACCATCTTTGCTCCCTGCCGGCCTGCAGAGCACTCAAATATTTGAACGGAACATCGTGAAATGCAGAGTCCAGAAACTCTTCCACACAGGTAGCTAAGGGATATGACGGATCTCTATGTCAGGGAGCTGAATCCGGCGTCAGAGCAGGAGAGAAGGCCTGGACTAATCCTTCTGTTTTCTCTGCTTGTCCCGCAGGACTTCCTTCCTGCTCAGCCTGATCCTGCCCATCCTGTCTATCTCGATGACCTTCACAAGGACTTCATCGCCCTCATTGATCTCGTCAGTAACCTTCTCTATCCTTCTTTCTGCAATCTGGGAAATATGGAGGAGTCCCTCGGTATTGGGGAGGATCTCAACAAAAGCACCGAAATCCACAACCCTCTTCACCTTGCCAAGGTACACCTCTCCCACCTTGGCCTCCTTGACTATCCCCTCAATGATCTCACGGGCCTTCTGGGCGGACTCTTCATCGATGGAGATTATCTTGACCAGCCCGCTGTCATCTATGTCTATCTTCACTCCCGTATCCTCGATTATGCTCCTGATGACCTTGCCTCCCACACCGATGACATCACGGATCTTGTCCTGTTTGATCTGCATGGTGAATATCCTCGGTGCATAGGGTGAAAGTTCCTTCTTTGGTGCGGCGATAGCCTCACGCATCTTCTCCAGTATATAGAGCCTGCCTTCACGGGCCTGCTCAAGGGCGCTCTCCATTACCTCCCGGGAGATCCCGCTCACCTTCACATCCATCTGGAAGGCCGTTATCCCCCTTGAGGTACCGGTCACCTTGAAGTCCATGTCCCCGAGGTGGTCTTCCATGCCGAGAATATCCGTAAGGACCACAGCCTTTTCATCTCCCTGAATCAGCCCCATCGCGATCCCTGCTACAGGGGCATCAAGTGGCACACCGGCATCCATGAGGGCCAGCGTTGCCCCGCAGACCGTGGCCATCGAGGACGAACCGTTTGACTCAAGGATGTCCGAGACCACCCTGATCGTATATGGAAACCTCTCCTTGTCGGGCATGAGCGGCTTTAACGCCCTTTCCGCGAGCGCCCCGTGCCCTATCTCCCTCCTCCCAGGCGAGCCGAGCCTTTTCACCTCGCCCACACTGAAGGGTGGGAAGTTGTAATGGAGCATGAAGGACTTGAATGATTCCCCTTCAAGGGCGTCTATCTTCTGCTCATCCTCGGTAGTGCCGAGGGTAACGGCCACAAGGGCCTGGGTCTCGCCCCGAACAAAGAGGGCAGAGCCATGGACCCGGGGGAGAAAGCCCGTCTTGCAGGTGATGGGCCTTACCTCATCATGCCTCCTCCCGTCAGCCCTCACACCTTCCTCCAGTATCATGGCCCGGACGAGTTCCTTTTCAATATCGTGGAAGACACCGGATATCGCAGAAGAGTTATCCTCCTCTTCAGAGGCGAGCTTCTCTATCGCCTCATCTCTGAGAAGTGAAAGGGCCTCCTGTCTCCTGAGCTTTTCAGGAATCCTGATCAGTTCCTTCATCCTCGGGAGAACAAAGGCCCTGACCTCTTCCATGAGTGCCGCGTCTGTCTCTGGCGGTGTAAAGGACCTCTTCGGCCTTCCAACCTGTTCTCTCAGGAGACGCTGGAGCTGATTGATCTTCTTTATTTCCTCATGGGCGAAGTCGATCGCCCTCAATACTGTCTCTTCCGATACCTCCCTGGCACCGCCTTCGACCATCACTACGGCCTCGTCCGTTCCTGCTACAACGAAGTTCAGTTCGATCTGCTCACTCTCCTCGAGGTCGGGAAAGAGGACCAGTTCACCATTCAGAAGCCCCACCCTGACAGCCGAGACCGGGCCCTCAAAGGGGATATCCGAAATGGTCAATGCCGTGGACATGCCTATTATCCCGAGGACATCGGAGATGTTCTCCTCCCCGAAGGAGAGGACGGAGACTATCCCCTGAGTCTCAGAACGGTAGCCGTCAGGAAAGAGCGGTCTCATCGGCCTGTCAATAAGGCGGGAAGTCAGGACCTCTTTCTCGGATGGCTTCCCCTCCCTCTTGAAAAAGCCGCCTGGTATCTTGCCGGCGGCATAGGCCTTCTCCTGATAATCTATTGTAAGGGGAAAGAAATCGAGTCCTTCCCTCTCCTTTTTATCGGATACAGCGGTGGCGAGGACCACTGTGTCGCCATACCTTAAAACCACAGAGCCATCGGCCTGTCTTGCAATCTCTCCTGTCTCGATAACGAGCTTCTTGCCACGGATTTCAATATCCACAGCATGCACCCCGGCCTCCCGCCGGTCAGCTTCAATCTCCGCCATTAATATTCACCTCTACTTTCTTAATCCTAAGCGCTCAATGAGGCTTTCGTATCTCTTTATGTCACTCCGCTTCAGGTAGTCGAGCAGTTTCCTTCTCTGGGAAACCAGCTTCAGAAGGCCCCGGCGTGAGTGGTGATCCTTCTTGTGAATCTTGAAGTGTTCGGTCAGGTAGTTTATCCTCTCCGTAAGGAGGGCGACCTGGACCTCAGGCGAGCCTGTGTCATTGTCATGGATCTTGAATGTGGCGATTATGTCCTGCTTCTTCTCCTTCGTAAGTGCCAATCTTTCACCCCTTTCTCTAAGTTATACAAAGAAGTTGTGCATGGAAATGCATGCCTTAAAGAATAGCATAATAACAGATTTTCTGTAAAGAAACATGCGTAAAATCTGAGGGGAAAAGTTTTGGCAGTGCTTGCCTTTACGAGTTTTCGTGCAGGGTAATGCATCTCCTTTTTCTCATGGAAGGGATTATAAACAGAGGAAGATTAAAAAAAGCACATATAAAGTCTGGAT
>WFTX01000087.1 GCA_015485235.1 Nitrospirota bacterium
AAAAAGTCTTCGACTTTTCGGGGACCCCTGCTCCGAGGCAGGCAATCTGCTTCACCCTCCTGGTGAAGATCATAGATTGCCTGAAACCGCTCAAACCCTATGCCCTCCTGCCCTTTATTGTTGGAGCATTTTTTCTATCGGCAATCTGGGGGGAAAACCTGTCCCGGAGAAGTGCTGAACTGATGGTCTTGATACCTGGGGATGTCTTGATTGCCGCTGTTGTAAGAACCTGTAATAATATGGTAAACTACTGAAGTTCAAGAAAATTTAATGACATCTCTTCACGTGGGGCGCAGAACGGATTGGTCGGGAAGGATCGGCCGGAGGCTTGAAATCAGAATGAAAAGACTTTTTTTCTTTGTCTTTGTATTTCTGCTTGTCTTGGAGGGAATCTCTCTTTCACAGGATTACATAGTAGGCGAAGGGGACCTCCTGGAGGTCTCAGTATACGACCATCCTGACCTGACCGTAACAGTCAGAGTCGGGGGTGAGGGGAGCATCCAGTTTCCTCTGATCGGTCAGGTAAAGGTCGGAGGGCTTACCGTTAACCAGGTTGCACGGAAGATAGCCCGCTTGCTCTCAGACGGTTATATTGTGGACCCCCAGGTAAACGTCTTCATAAAGGAATTCCAGTCCAAGAAGGTCACCATCATGGGGGAGGTAAATAATCCAGGGCTGTATGAGCTAAGAGGAACGACAACATTTCTGGAGCTTCTATCCAAGGCAGGGGGACTGACCGATGATGCTGGTGATACAGCGACCCTGAAAAGAATGACCAAAGGGAATAACGTGATCAGGATTGACCTGAAGCGGCTTATCCGGGAAGGAGATATGAGTCAGAATATAATGATTATGGATGGTGACAGTATCTATGTCACAAAGGCAGGCCAGTTTTATGTTACGGGAGAGGTGAAAAAGCCAGATGCCTACAGATACGAGGAGGGGACGACCGTCCTGAAGGCTATAACAATGGCCGGCGGGTTCACTGACAAGGCATCCACAACAAGGGTTAAGATAATCAGGAAGAACGGAGACCGGGAGATGGTCATAGAGAAGGTCGGGATGGACGAGCCTGTTTACCCGGACGACATCATAGTGGTGCCGGAGAGCTTTTTCTGAGCATGGAAGAGAGAGAGATTCATTTAAGAGACTATCTTAAAGTTATAGACAAGAGACGTTATACCGTCTATACTGTTTTTATCCTTGTTTTTACCATTGTTCTTATTGGAACGCTTTCGTCCACTCCAGTTTACATGGCTACAACTAAGGTCCTGATTGAGAAAGGCCCTCCAGCAGATCTGATGAGGAATTACTATTACATTCCTTATGATCCTGAGTTCTATGAAACCCAGTACCAACTGATTAAGAGCAGGGCTGTTGCAGAGAAGGTAGTGGAGAAGCTCAGGCTTGATACCCGGGGGGATAAGTGGTTGCTGGGAAATGACGGTGGGCCTTCTGTGTTTTGGATAATAGAGTGGTTTCATGACCTTGCCGGGGTAATATCGAAAATTGCCGGAGGAGAGTCTGAAGATGGAAAAGAGGCTGAACAGAACGCTCTCAGTCCTGATGAAAGGAAGGAGCAGCTTGCCGCCATGATAAGCGAAGGTATAAATGTGACACCTTTGAAGAACAGCCGGATAGTCAATATAAGTTACACCTCACCCAACCCGGAGTTTGCTGCCCTTGTTGCCAATACGGTTGCCCAGGCATATATAGATCAGGTTCTTGAGATGAAGATGAGTGCAACGAGACATACTCTCAAATGGATGACAAGGAAGGCCGAGGAGGAGAGAAGAAAACTTGAAAAATCTGAAAGGGCGCTCCAGGAATATATGCGGGCCAACGATATTGTGACCATGGAGAACAGGGTAGCCGTGATCCCCCAGAAGCTTGCAGAACTCAGTTCAGAACTGGTGAAGGCCGAAACAAGAAGGAAGGAACTGGAGGATCTTTACCTGAAGATCAAAAGCCTGAGGAAGGACCTGAAGGATGCTGAAACCATACCTGCCATTTCTGACGATCCATCCCTCCAGTCTATCAGGAATCAGATCCTGAAGGCGGAGCAGAAAATTATGGAACTCTCGAAAAAGTACGGCCGGAAGCACCCCAAGATGATAAAGGCGGTCGACGACCTGAATGTGCTCAAGAGAAAGAGACTTGAGGAGATAAGGAGGGTAATAAGTTCAATCAGGAACGAGTATGATCTTGCCAGGTCAAAGGAAGAGAGCCTGCGGAGTCTCCTCAAGAGGACCAAGGATGAGGCACTGAACCTTAACGAGAAGTTCATCCAGTATGAGGTTCTGAAGAGGGAGGTGGACTCGAACAAGCAGCTCTATGATGCCCTGGTGAGAAAGATCAAGGAGGCGAGTGTTACAGAGCAGATCAAGGCTGTTAATGTCTGGATTGTTGAGAAGGCTCGCACACCCAGAGCTCCATTCAAGCCGAGAAAGACGCTGAACATACTCCTGGGCATAATAGTAGGACTCTTTGGAGGGGTGGGGCTTGCCTTCTTTGTTGAATATCTTGACAACACTATAAAATCCCCTGAGGAGGTGGAAAACAGACTTGACACTCCGGTTCTTGGGGTTGTCTCTTTATGGAGTAATAAGGACTCATCGATCGAAACCATCTGCCTGAGAGAGCCTAAGTCAACCCTGGCCGAAGAATACAGGGCGATAAGAACGGGCATTATCCTCTCATCGCCCGACCACCCGCCCAGATCCCTTCTTGTCACCAGTGTAGGACCTGAGGACGGAAAGACCGTGACTGCCACAAACCTTGCCATCTCTCTTGCCCAGTCTGAATACTCGGTGATGATTGTTGATTCAGACCTCAGGAAACCAAGGGTCCACAAGGTATTCTCCCTCCACAACGGGAAGGGACTGAGTACTTACCTTGCAGGGGCCTCTGATATGGATATAATTCAGGAAGGTCCTCTTCCAAACCTGCATGTTATCACTGCCGGGCCTGTACCTCCAAACCCTGCGGAACTTCTGAGTTCCCAGAGAATGAAGGATCTCATCATCAGACTCATGGACAAATACGATATTATGTTGCTCGATTCATCACCCATTCTGTCTGTTGCCGACAGTCTCATACTGGGGAGCATGACAGAGGGGACCATCCTGGTGGTGCGAGCCGGCAAGACGACCTATGAGGAGGCTCGAAGATGTCTCAAGTCCCTTCAGGACCTGAAGGCCGATGTGAAGGGGATGATAATTAATGCCCTTGACCTGAAAAAGAGGGATTACTATTACTATCGTTATCACCAGTATTACTATACTGATGAAGGTGAGGAGACCTCCACGGGCAGTGCCTGATGAATCGGCGACTCGTATCGAAGAGAATAGATCTTCATTGCCATATCCTTCCAGGACTTGACGACGGTCCCGAAAACCTCGATGAATCCATAAGAATGGCAGAAATAGCCTGGAGTGAACGGATAGGAAACATAGTTGCTACTCCCCATATCAGAGAGAATATTTTTTCACCGGAACTGATCAGGGAGAAGATCCGGGTTCTGAATGAGGCCCTGAATAAAAGGGATATACCTGTTGAAATCCACTATGGCGCAGATGTTTCAGTTCGGCTCCCAACGGAGTTGATGCGCTCTTATACTCTGAACGGGACAGGCTATATCCTGATAGAATTCCCTTATACACATATTACTCCATCCATGGTGAGGGAAAGGCTATTTGCCATCATGACAGCCGGGCTTACACCTATCCTTACCCATCCTGAGAGAAATCCGTCTGTGATAAGGGATCCCGATGCCTTCATAGATTTGCTCTCCGAGGGCATGTATCTGCAACTCACTGCTTCGAGCCTGACGGGAGAGTTCGGTGAGGAGGTAAGGGCCTGCGCTTCCTATCTACTGAAGAGGAGGGTCGTTGATTTGATTGCCACTGATGCACATTCTGTCAGATGGCGGCCTCCCCTCATAGAGGACGCAGTTGAGGCTGCACGAAGGATTGTAGGGGAGGATGTGGCGGAGAGACTGGTCTCCGAAAACCCTGCGAGGGTCCTGACGGGGGGACCTCTTGGTTGATAAACTGATATTCGGTCTGTTTGTTTTTATCCTTGTCTTTTCACCCACCGCTTTCGGTTCAGTAGAGGAGTGGTCGCAACTGGTGATGGAAGGCGGATCGCTCCTTCTCTGTCTCCTTATCCTCCTGCAATACAGAGTGGAAAAAAGGGGGTTTTACCGTCCGCCCGGTCTCCTTCTGCTGCTCTGTTTTCTCATGATACCAGTCCTCCAGTTTATACCC
>WFTX01000088.1 GCA_015485235.1 Nitrospirota bacterium
GGGATGGTCCGGACCATCCCTGAAGGTTTTCCGGCGGGCTCTGATGTGGCGAACCTATCCATCCTGGGGTATGACCCTTCTCTCTACTATTCGGGACGGGCACCCCTTGAAGCAGCGAGTATGGGGATCGAGCTTGGGCCTGATGATATTGCCTTCCGGTGTAATCTGGTCACGCTCAAGTACAACCGGAAACGGGACAGGGCGATAATGGAGGATTACAGTGCCGGGCATATATCATCAGATGAGGCAAGAATGCTTATTGAAGAGATCAACTCAAGACTTGGCGGAGGGGAGTTCTCCTTTTATCCCGGTGTGAGCTACCGGCATCTGATGGTCTGGCACGGGGGGAAGGAAGGGGCTGAATGTATTCCTCCCCACGATATTCTTGGGAAGGAGATAACTGAATACCTCCCCTGCGGTGAAGGCGAGGAGACACTCCGGCAGTTGATGAAGGAGTCCGTTGGTATCCTTGAAGGCCATGAGGTAAACAGGAAACGGGTTTCCGAGGGCAAGAGACCGGCCAACAGTATCTGGCTCTGGGGACAGGGCAGGAAGCCATCCATGCCGACCTACCAGGAAAAGTACGGAATAACGGGCTCCCTCGTGAGCGCCGTGGATCTCACAAAGGGTCTTGGTATATATGCCGGGCTCGAAATCCTTGATGTACCGGGGGTGACCGGTTATCTTGACACGAACTATACCGGAAAGGCGGAGTATGCCCTCAAGTCCCTTGAAAGGCATGACTTCACTTATGTCCATGTAGAAGCACCTGACGAGGCAGGGCATGGGGGGAAGGTGGAAGACAAGATCAAGGCGATTGAGGATTTTGACGCCCTGGTGGTTGGGACCGTGCTGAGAGGGGCCCGGTCCCTTGAGGAGTTCAGGATCCTTCTGCTCCCTGACCACCCTACCCCTCTGGAGATAAGGACCCATTCAGTCGAGCCTGTCCCCTTTGTAATCTATGACAGCAGGAAGGATGAGGACAACGGGATAAACGGCTTTGATGAAAGGATTGCCGGGATTGATGGTATAACGGTAATTGAAAAGGGATTTCAGTTGATGGATCATTTTATAAAGGAAACAACAGGTGATTGAGATATGCTGATTGTACAAAAATACGGTGGTACTTCTGTTGCAGACATTGAGCGTATAAAGAAGGTCGCCGAGAGAGTGGTGAACACCGCCAGGAACGGCAACAGGGTCGTCGTTGTGGTCTCTGCAATGGCTGGAGAGACGGACAAGCTGATTGAGCTTGCCCAGCAGGTATCATCCAATCCTGATGAACGGGAGATGGACCTTCTGCTTTCAACGGGTGAACGCATAACGAGCGCCCTCACTGCGATGGCGATCCAGGAGCTCGGCCACAAGGCCATCGCCCTCACAGGCAGACAGGTGGGAATCATAACAGATACGGTCCATACAAAGGCCAAGATTGCGAGGATCTCCGGAGACAAGGCAAAGCGTGCCCTCGATGAGGGATATATAGTCGTGGTAGCCGGATTTCAGGGAATCACCGAGGATGAAGGTGATGTAACAACCCTTGGACGCGGGGGCTCTGACCTGACTGCGGTTGCAATAGCCTCTGCCCTTGATGCAGACCTCTGCGAGATATATACTGATGTGGAGGGAGTGTATACTACAGACCCCAATATAGTCCCTGAGGCAAGGAAACTGGAAAGGATCTCCTACGAGGAGATGCTCGAGCTTGCTAGCCTTGGAGCCAAGGTGCTCCAGACCCGGTCTGTAGAATTTGCCATGAAATACAATGTTCCCCTCGTGGTAAGATCCAGCTTCGTGGATGCCCCGGGGACACTTGTTGTGAAGGAGGACAGCAATATGGAGCAGGTGCTTGTTTCCGGAGTCGCCTACGACAAGAACCAGGCCAAGGTTACTATACTTGGGGTGCCTGACAGGCCAGGCATCGCCGGCCATCTCTTCAAGACGATAGCCGATGCCAGTATCGTTGTGGATATGATTGTTCAGAATATAAGCAGTGATGGTAAATCAACGGATATATCCTTTACCATCCCCAAGACGGACCTCCCCAAGGCCAGGCCCCTTACTGACGAAATCGTAAACGGACTCGGTGCAAAGGGGGTCTCAATTGATGAAAACATTGCCAAGGTATCCATCGTGGGTGTGGGGATGAAGACCCACTCGGGCGTGGCGGCAAAGATGTTTCAGACCCTCGCAGACCAGGGGATAAATATCAAGATGATAAGCACATCGGAGATCAAGGTCTCCTGTGTCATAGACTCGAAGTATACTGAACTTGCCGTCCGGGTCCTCCACGATGCCTTTGATCTGGCCAGTCCTTCTCAATAGACCTTGCAGTTGCTTATTGCTCCGGCAATCAAATACCGCAAGATCTGAGATAAAAAGCCCCCCTGCCCTCTCCCTCAAAGGGAGAGGGGGATTCACCTACATCGTTAAAAGGGACTAAAGGTATCGCTAATCTGATGCCCTCTCCAGCACTGTCTGCAACCTGTCCCTGGGTGCTGAAATTATTACGAGACAGTTAATGAATAGACCGGCCTGCCTATTTCAGGTGGGATACAAGCTCCGAAAACC
>WFTX01000089.1 GCA_015485235.1 Nitrospirota bacterium
AGCCGGGAGACTGAAGGAGAGGTTTCCTGACAGGATACTCCAGATCTATGCCTTCGGCTCAAGGGTAAGGGGAGATCATGGGGAGTGGTCTGACCTTGATGTCCTGGTAATTGTAAAGGAAAAGGATCTTGAGATCCAGGACGAAATATTCAGCGCCTTTGCTGAGAAAAAATAATAGAGACGGGACTGTAGCCTGCAGCAGGCAGAGCCCCCTCTTCTTTAGCCCGAGGCAATCTCTTTCTTTCTGACTTCCCGGCCCAGGTCTTCTTCGCAGAGGGCCTTTATCCTTGAGAGCACTGCAGAGGTCTCCATTATGTTCAGGACCTTTCTTATGCTGTTAAAGAGGAAACTGAGAACCCTTCCGGGCCTGTGATACCCCACCTCCACGGTCAGGACCGTTTTTCCGTTCCTCTCTTCAAAGCGGATGTTCTTTCTGATCGGCATCAGGCTGTGCATCCTGAGGGAGATAAACCTCTCCCTCTCATATCCCGAGATCTCGCCCTTTCCCTGGAGTTCAATTCCCCTTATCCTGTAGGACCATTCAAAGACGGCACCGGCCTTCATGAAGGGGGTTGTTATTGGCCTTATCTCCCTGAGGCCGCTGATAAAGCGGGGCCAGTTTTCAGGGGCTGCCACGAAGGAGAAGACCCTCTCCACCGGCGCATCAATAACCACTGACCTTGAGGCAAGGGAGACAAAGCCCTCTTCCCCGGGCTCTTCAGTCATCGGTGTCCTGTCAATCTTTCTCATAAGGTTTTCAACATGGGCGGGGATCCTGCCGAGGGTGCCGAGTTTGTCGACAATAAAGGAGCTGTTCATTATGAGCTTCATGGAAGAGAGTATATACCGCTTCTTGAAGTCATTCTCCAGGTTGATGATATCCTTCAGCTTGCCCATATAGAAGCTGTGGTAGCAGTCAATGATCGCCCTGTCTATCTCCTCGAGGCTCATCTTCTCAGGCTTGATAACAGGGTCTATGAGATTGTACTTCCTGTAGTCCCTCACCTCAATAAAGGGCTCCAGTTCCCCGTACATATCCGCATAGGGCCAGGGGGCAAGGGCAAGGTAGTGGGCAAAGTCAGGATTATAGTGTTTTGAGAGTTCAAGGGTCCTCCTGATGGATTCCTCTGTCTCATGAGGGAACCCAAGGATGAAGCTGGTCTCGGTAATCATCCCGTGTTCATGGATGAGGTGCAATGCCTCCCGGCCTGTCTCAACCTTTATATCCTTCTTTATCAGGTCAAGGGTCTCCTGGTCCGTTGCCTCAACCCCTATGTATATATGAACGATTCCTGCCTTTCTGTACTTCCAGAGTATATCACGGTCCCTCAGGATATCCTCGGCCCTGGTCTCCATCAGGATATATATCCCTAAGTCTCTCTCTATCAGGAGGTCAAGAAGGCTTTCCCACCTCGTCCTGTCACTTGTGGGATACTCATCGGTTATCAGAAATACATTCACCCCGTACCGGCTCTGGAGATGCTCCATCTCCTGCACGACACTTTCGGGCCTCCTTGCCCTCCAGGACTGATGCCAGAACTTCTGCTGGGAGCAGAAGGTACAGTCATGGCTGCATCCCCTGGAGGTGCTCACTGCACCAAGCCTGCTCCGGGGTATCACGAAGTAGCGATAGTCCTTCCATTCAATAAGGTCCCATGCAGGCCGGAGTGTATCAAGGTCCTCAATGAAGGGGCGTGAAGGGGTGGCCACGATTTTGTGGCCCATCCTGTATGCAATACCCCTGACATCAGTGAGGGGCCGGTCATCATTTATGCTCACGAGGAGTTCCCTCAGGGTCTCCTCCCCTTCGCCGCGGACAACATAGTCCACGCAAGACTCCCTGAGCATCTCTCTGTACATGAAGGTTGGGTGCACCCCGCCGATGATCGTGATGATCCCGGGATTCACCCTCTTTGCCGTTCTCAGGACCTCAATTGCATCAGGGGCCGTGGAGGTGATGGCAGTGGTTGCAACAAAGTCCGGCTGTGTCTCTTCTATCACCCGCTCAATCTCCTCGTGACTGCTGTCCCTGGTCATTGCATCAAAGATGACCGGCTCGAACCCGGCTTCACGAACAGCACCGCCAAGATATGCAAAGGTGAGGGGGATCCAGCGGCCGGCAACCTCCACCACTCCGCAGTGATAGGGAGGGGTGATGAAGAGAATCCTCTTTCCTTTCATGTCTGCCTCCATTGAAAGCTTGTTAATTCCGACATCTGCTAAAACGCCCTGTTCTGGCTGTAACGCGGGTTTCAACGTATTTTAAATATAACATATGGGCGGTTCTTCTGTATAATAGATAAAAATATCTGATAATCATATTTTTAGATTTTATTGTAATTTTCTTTACATCGTCAAGGTACTGTGATATGATGTAAGTGTATGAAACTCAAGGTGGGATTACTCCTTTTTCTGCTCCTTCTTATAGGGATTATTGTAACCCTCAATATCTTCTTCCAGCAGAACTACCAGGCGGAGATGGCCGATCAGTTCAATCGGCAGCAGCTCCTGATAGCCAAGACAGTGGCATCTGCCATTCATGGGTCGATCGAGCATATCGAGGAGGAGCTGATCGCCCTCTCAAGGCTCCTTGCAGAGAGGGGTTTTGCCCGTGAAGGGTTTGATCTCTTCATAAAATCGGCCTTTGCAGAGATAGAGGAAGAGATAGGGATCAGCCTTATGGTTGTAAACAGCAAAGAGGAAATAGTCTTCCGCACGCCAGGAAACGGCGATGACTGGGCAGCCGAACTCCGGAAGTTCATACAGAAGGGCAGGAAACTCGGGAAGGGAACGGCCTACTTTCATGAGGATATAACCTCTCTCAGGAAGATCTGGATCATTGTGCCCATCTACAGGGGGGAAGAATGGACGGGGTGCCTGATTGCGGCAATAAGCCTGGATGACATCTCAAAGAAGTATCTGAGCCCCATCAAGTCCGGCCAGAGGGGATATGCCTGGATGATAGACAGCAGCGGGACCCTGCTGTATCATCCGACCCAGCCTGACATGATCGGCAAGAACATCTATAACGCTGACAAGACCTGTTTCGGCTGTCATAAGTCCTTCAAGGCGGAGAAACAGATCCTTGGTGCTCCGGAAGTGGGATTCCAGTCCTATGTCGCTCCCCAGGGGGAGGACAAACTGGTCGCCTTCTCAAGGGTGAAGATCGCTCAGCTTGACTGGATAGTCTGCGTCTCCATCCCCTATTCCGAGGTAACGGCAAGCATTGCTAACAGCATGAGGCTCCACTCACTGCTCCTTCTCTCTGTTTTTATAGCCACATTCGTCGCCGCCTTTGTGATAATCATGATAAACCGGCAGCGCATCAAGGCAGAGGAGAAGGCCATATATTCGGACAAGATCAGGGAATACGCCACAGAACTTGAAAATATCGTCCAGGAAAGGACAAAGGAACTGGGGAGTGAGAAGGAGAAGCTGGATGCAATAGTCAGTTCCATTGAGGCAGGCCTGGCAATTGTTGACGGTGATGGAAGACTGGTCTGGATCAACAGGGTGTTCAGTGAATGGCTTTCTGAAGAAAAGAGGGGCTCCCTGACGATAGGAAATCTCTTCACTGACGGACAGAACGATTCTCTTGTTGAGATGGTCATTGATAACCAGTTCATCCGGGAGGTCTCATATCATGATTTCGGGAGGAAGAGGGGATACTTCCAGATTGTTGCAAGGCCCATCCATCCGCCGGAGGGAGAGCCCCAGATACTGCTCCTGCTTCAGGACGTGACGGAGATAAAGAAGGCGGAAGAGCAGCTTATGCAGTCGGAAAAACTCACCGCCCTCGCACGGCTCTCTGCCGGTGTTGCCCACGAGATCGGCAACCCTCTCACATCAATCTCCTCCTATGTCCAGATACTCAAGGAGATGGATCAGGATGAGTTCACAAAGGAGTCCCTTGAGACCATCTCACGCCATATAGGACGGATCGGGACTATAGTGAGACAGATGTCGAACTTTGCCAAGATCCAGGCGGAAAACATGGGGACCCATCAGGTCGCTGACCTGATAAAGACCACGGTGGACCTTGTAAGGTACGACAAAAGGACCAGCATGGTCAGGATACATACCGATATAAACGGCGACCTTCCTGATATCCGTGTGGACGGGAACCAGATCGTCCAGGTCTTTGTGAACCTGATACTGAATGCGGCGGATGCCATGCCTGGCGGTGGAGACCTCCGGATAACCGCTGCCAAGCTTAACGGGATGGTGGAAGTTGTCTTCAGCGATACCGGGCACGGGATCGAGAAGGAGAATCTTGACAGGATCTTTGATCCCTTCTTCACGACCAAGGACAGGGGGACCGGTCTGGGGCTTGCCGTCAGTTACACGATCATCAAGAGTTTCGGCGGGGACATACTGGTTGAGAGCACCCCCGGAAGGGGAACAACTTTCAGAGTGAGGTTACCAAGCCATGGATGAACAGAAGAGCCGGAAAGGAAGTAGCGGGAAGCAGAAAAGAGCCACTGTCCTGGTTGTGGATGATGAGAGGGACATCTGCAGGGCCCTTGAGTTCATACTGAGCCGGGACGGCTATCTTGTGGATACCGCCCGGTCCGGGAGTGAGGCCCTCGGGATGGTTGAAAAGAAGGTCTATGACCTCGTTCTTACAGATCTGAAGATGGAGGGGATGGACGGCCTCAGTCTTCTTGAGGAGATAAAGAAGATCGATCCTGCCACCATCGTCATCATAATGACCGCCTATGCCTCGGTGGAGAGCGCTGTTGAGGCGATGAAGAAGGGAGCGGCCGACTATATAGTGAAGCCCTTTGTTAATGAAGATGTTAAGCTGACCGTCCGGAGGCTCCTTGAACACAAGAAGCTCAAGGTGGAAAACCTTGCCCTCCGCCGCCAGATCGCACAGCATATTGGCTGTTCCGAATTCATCGGGGACTCACCCCAGATAAGGAGGATATTCGATCTCCTGGAAAAGGTTATCCCCACAAGGAGCAATATCCTCCTCCTCGGGGAGAGCGGGACCGGCAAGGGGATGATAGCCGAGATAATCCACTGTAGCAGCCCGCGCAGCGATGGGGCCTTCATGTCCATCAACTGCTCCGCCATCCCGGAAACCCTCCTTGAGTCGGAACTCTTCGGATACAGAAAGGGCGCATTCACCGGGGCATCCTCGGACAAGCTCGGCCTCATAGTGCTTGCAGATCAGGGGACATTGTTCCTTGACGAGATCGGGGACATGCCCCTCTCACTCCAGGCAAAGATACTGAAGGTGATCGAGACGGGCGAGGTCTTCCCACTGGGAGACAAGAAGCCGGTCCAGACGGATGTAAGGATCATAGCAGCAACCAACAGGAACCTGACCGAACTTGTGGAAGAAGGAAAGTTCCGGGAAGACCTCTACTACAGGCTCAATGTGATTGAGCTCACCATCCCTCCCCTCAGGGAACGGCCTGAAGACATACCTCTCCTGACCCGCCATTTCATAAGGGAATTCAGCATGGAAAACTCCAAGAGGCTGAACGGGATAAGTGACGAGGCGATGGAGATCCTCCTTGAATATCCATGGTACGGAAATGTCCGTGAGCTCAGGAATGTGATTGAACGGGCGGTCATACTCGCCGACGGGGAGGTGATCCTGCCCAAGGACCTTCCCTCAAAGGTGAGGCATCCCGTAAAGAAGACATCAGCCAGCCTCAAGGACCTGGTAAACCAGTACGAGCGGAAGATCATCCTGGAACGGCTTTCAGAGCTTAACTGGGACAAGGAGGAAGCAGCCCGCCACCTGGGGATAGACCTTGCAACCCTCTACAGGAAGATCAAGAGGCTCGGCATAGAGACAGGAGGAAGGAGACATTAGAGAGAGGAGGCCCCGGTCGTTCCAGGACCTCCCCTCTCTGAGTTCACCATACTGTCTGTATCTGGTTATCAAGTTATTCAGCCTCAACCTGCTCTCTACTCACTACACGCTACAGGCTATCTTTTCAGCCCTGACCTGTTTTTCTATCTGCCAGCCATCCCGGGATGACAGCCGGCACAGCCGTCAGTTGAGAAGGCGGTCTCGCCGTTATGACACTTCCCGCAGAAACCTCCCTGATAGATACCATCCATGGTTATTCCGGAGCCACCCCTTTCCAGGGAGAATGTCTCCGGATGGCACTCGGAGCACCCGAACATGGAGGCATGGGACTGATGGCTGAAGGATACCCCTGTTGCGCCTTCTCCCATCTGGATCGGGCCTTTCGGCTTAAGGTATTCCGACGCCTTCTGCAGTTCTTCAGGAAAGCGTCTCTCCCCCTTCACGCCTGTATGGCAGCGGGCACACTGGGTATCAGAGGAAAAGGCCATCTCCCCGTTATGGCATGCGCCGCAGTACTTTCCTTCATAGAGGGCCTTCATTGTAAAATCCCCCGCCTTTTCAGCAGTCCCCTTCTTCATCTCGAAGATCCCGTTATGACACGTCACACATCCGAAACCCAGTTCACCGGTATGTACCACATGGCTGAAAAGCACTGACTTCACAGGCCTGGTAAAGAGGATGTCACCGCCGTAGAACTTATCCTCCTCTCCTGTAGCAGAAAGTGAGAGAGCCAGAATCATGGTAATACTTGCAAAGAAAATGATCAACCTTCTTCCTTTCATTGTGACACCACCTTTCTATCCCTTAGTGTAAAAGACATTCGGTTTTGTTCCTGCCTCCGGCCTCAGAACCCAGACGGGCTTCTGAATCTGATGAACCATCTGGAAGACCTCACTTTCAGGATCAGAGAGATCGCCGAAGACCCTTACACCGGCAGGGCAGGCAGCAGCACAGGCCGTGAGGCTCTCGCCTTTTGTGAGCCTCGTGTCGTAACAGAATACGCACTTGTCAATGGCATGGCGTTCTTCATTGAAGTACCGGGCATCGTAGGGACAGGCCTCAACGCAGGTCTTACAGCCTATGCACTTGTACTCCCGCATGAGGATTATCCCTGTTTTCCTGTCCTTGTATGTCGCCTTTGTAGGACATGCCCTCACGCAGGGAGGGTTGTTGCACTGGTTGCAGAGTACCGGAATGAACTCCCTCTTCTGGCCAATGGCATCAGGGACGAACCTCTCCAGGATGGTGGTCCTGTAGCCGTATTCAGCGACATGATTCGTCTCCCTGCAGGCCTCCACGCATCTTTCGCAGTCTATACACCGGTCCTGCCTGATCACCATGCTGTAGTGGGGCTTGTAGGGATACTCCTCTGCATATCTCTCCGGTGAGGCAAAGACATCACCAAACCTGGAGACAAAGGACAGCACCGTCCCCCCGGCGAATACTCCTGTCAGGGCAAGTCCCATCTTCAGAAACTCCCGTCTCTCTTCATCCGGGACGGTCTCTACAGGTTCTCTTTTCAGTCCGTTCAGATCAATCCTGAATCCCATTTTCCACCTCCTCATCAGTGTATATCACTCTTGTGTCCCTGAAAGACCTTCTCACCCAGGAGAAAGGCAGCACCAACGATCCCCATCCCGCCTACTGTTATTGCTATCTCATGAAAGGAGGGCATATACCTCAGGATGGATGGAAACTCCCTCACACCCAGCTCGTGATAGGCCGGAACCACCTGCCCGAGCAGAACAAGGTCGTAGCGCATGAAGAATATGCCCACTATCATCATGGCGGAAGCAAGGAAGGCAGCGTTGAGGTTCCTGAACCCTGACCTGAGCAGGATGATAAAGGGGATTACCATCCCGAGGGCGACCTCAAAGACCCAGAAGTTGATCGCATAGGGGCCGAAGAGCATCGCCTTTATGGCCTCCACCTTTCCTGGTGCACCCACCAGCCCTGTCAATATCTTCCAGGTTGTAAAAAAGAGGAGGACCGCTATCATGAGGGCGGAGAGTTTCGCCACAACCTCCATCGCCCGCTCCATGGGCCTGTCAACACGTTCATTGTTCACCCTGTATCCAAGCCAGGTAAAGAAGATGATCGTGGCGCAGCCGGACATCATCGCCGAGGCTATGAAGTATATGGGCATGTAGGGGCCGAACCAGTACTCCCTGGAATGGAGCATCCCGAAGATGGCACCCAGGTTGCTGTGGGCCGAGATACCTGAGATGAGCCCGGCAAGGCCTGCGTACATGGCAAGCCTGTGTCTCTTCAGAAGGATAAAACCGAACTCCACGGCCATGAAGAGCATGTACGCCCCGTAGAGCGTTCCCATCCACCAGATGTTTGAGGTAAGGTTCGGAGATATCACATTGTAGAGAGCCATCCGGAAGGGATTTTCTATATCAAAGAATATCACCGTGAATCCTGCAAAGATCGTGACAATGGAAAGAAAGACCGCCCTCTGGGCAATGGGCATGAAAGCCTTTACCCCGAAGACATGTCCGATAGATGAAACAATACACAGCCCCGTGGATGTAACAACAAAGAATATGTAAGTGGATATGAGTATCCCCCAGGGTATCTCCCTGGTAATCCCGTAGGCGTGTCTGTATCCGATCCTCATTGCATCAAATCCGGCTATCGCAGCGGCGTAGACGATCAGGAAGCCTATCCCGAGGGTGATGTAGAAGGAGCGGTTGCCGGAGAGAAACCCCGTAAGGCTCTTCTGCCACTCGGTGAGCACATCGCCGTTGAAGGAGCGGACCAGCCCACCGAGCAGAGAGGTTGCCTTGATTGATCTCGTGTTATTCGCCATATAATCCTCCTTGTAGTTGTACTTGTGAAGTCAGACCGTTTGTCACCTCCCCCGGGTCAGTGCCTGACCTCCTGGGGGACTTCCTCCTCCATCTCCTTGCCTGACTTCAGGGCATCAACAATGTAGCCCAGGGACCAGCCGAATATCCCTGTACCAAGCACGAAGACCACCGCGGCACCAAGCACACCTACTATCATCGAGGCTGCAACCATGATCCTTGCAATTACCAGCCCCTTAAGGGGGGTGCCGAAGACAAGGCCTGCCAGCTTGAGTCCTACCACTCCGCCGATCAGTGACCCGGGCAGAAGGCCTACCAGTGCAAAGAGGATAAGCCCTGCACCCGTTCCTGCATAAAGTCCCTTTTTTGCCATTTCCTGTCTCATTTTTTCCTCCTTTTTCTGGTTTTAGAGTTTATGAGTTGATGATTATCTCCTTCCTTACATCACTGTAAGGGGCACTGTCTGTAATGGTTATACTCCCGTACTTCTGCTGAAACCTGATCAGTTCCTCCAGCGTCGGAATCTCCACCACCCACCGCTTCACCTTTTCCTTTTTCTCACAGACTACCATCCCGTCCTCTTCCCTGTGCCCTGTTCCTCCCTCAATCCAGTCCCTGTACCAGACCTTATCCTCTGCCTCTTTCAGCGAGCCCACCATCCTGTAATCAAGGGGTGTAAGTTCCTCTTCACGGGCCTCTTCACAGGGCTTGCCGTTTACACCCACCTTTGTCTTCTGTCTGCTCACAATAAACTTCATTCCATCAAACCTCCTTTCTCATGACTTCATCATCCTTTACCCCTTCCGTGCCTCTGCCGAGAACGAGTTCAAGGATATATCCCACTGCCATTCCCGCCACCGCTCCGGTAACAACAAAGATCAGCCCTGCCACAAATACACCGGAGAGCATCCCGAGGGCGATTATTATCCTGGGGAATACACCTGGGGTGACCGGAGTGCCGAATATCATTCCCGTAAGGTTCAATCCAAGAACGCCGCCTATGAATGAACCGGGAAGCAGACCAAAGAGGGCAAAGAGAGTAAGTCCCACACCCGCTCCCAAAAAACCCACCTTCTGTCTCAACCTGCCTCTCATCTCTGTACCTCCTTTCTTTTCCTGTCCTTGCAAAAGTACAGAGCATCTCTGATGCCAGGGGCTAACCTCCCGATTTCCTGAAGAAACCCGGCAATCCTCCTTTGCGTCAGAGCAAAAAAACTTTGCAGAAATGCAATGAAGGAGAGGAAGAGAGGTTTAAGGCCAGGGCAGAGGTTCAGAAAAACCGGATAGCGTATAGCCCACAGGTTCGACGTCAGTACGTTCTACGCTGGCAATCCCGGGCCTTTCCGGGGAGGTTTGAAATCATGGAGTACAAATGCAATCATTCTTCTTTTCCACCGGATTTTCTGATATAATCTACCCGATGAGCCAGAAAACCACAATAGCCCGGTCCGCCCTCCATATCTCCCTGGCCACCTTCCTCAGCAGGATACTCGGCTTTGTCCGGGACATGGTTATAGCAGGCTACTTCGGGGCTACCGGCCTTTCGGACACCTTCTTCGTAGCCTTCAGGATACCCAACCTGCTGAGGGAGCTCTTTGCTGAAGGCTCCATGTCTTCCGCCTTTATTCCCGTCCTGACGGAGAAGATGACAAAGGAGGGGAAGGATGAGGCTGACAGGCTGACGCACATAGTATTCACCTTCATTCTCTTTGGCGTGGGGAGTGTCACAATACTGGGGATACTCTTCGCCCCTTACATAGTCAGATTGATAGCGCCGGGGTTCAATGACCCCTCAAAGGTCGGCCAGACTGCCCTGCTTACCCGGATAATGTTTCCATTCCTCCTCTTTGTAAGCCTTGCGGCCTTTGCAATGGGTGCATTGAATGTGAAGAGGAGCTTCTTCATTCCGGCCCTTTCTTCGGCCTGGTTCAATGTCACGATCATCCTGACCATAGTAGCCCTTTCAGGCCTGTTTGCCGATCCGATACTGGCCGTTGCCATCGGTGTCACCTTTGGCGGGATGATGCAGTTCCTTACCCAGGTGCCTTCTCTCGCAAGGAGCGGCTATACCTTCAGGATAAACCCTGCCTTCCGGGATGAAGGGTTCAGGAAGATGGGGAGGCTCATACTCCCATCCATTGTGGGACTGGCCGTAGCACAGATAAACATCTTCGTCAGTACCGTGCTGGCATCCTATCTTGAGGAGGGGAGCATCACCTATCTCTACTACTCAATGAGGCTTATACAGTTCCCCGTGGGCATCTTCGGTGTTGCCATGGGAATGGCCGTACTTCCATCCCTGTCTGAACATGCTGCAAGGAATGACAGGGAGGCACTGAAGGAAGATTTCTCCTCATCCATAAGATTCCTCTTCTTCATCACCCTGCCGGCCATGGTTGGGCTGATAGCCCTGAGAACCCCCATAATCAACCTCCTCTTCCAGCGGGGAGAGTTTGATTACACAGCCACCCAGGGAACGGCCTTTGCCCTCACCTTCTATGCCATCGGGATCTGGTCCATGGTTGGTGTCCGGGTCGTGGTGGCAGCATTCTACTCCCTCCAGGATACCCGCACACCCGTGAAGGTCGCCGTTACTGCAATGCTCACCAATATCCTCCTGAGCCTGATTCTGATGGGCCCGCTCAGACATGGAGGACTTGCTCTTGCCAATTCCCTGGCCTCATGGCTGAACTTCACTCTGCTCTTCCTGCTTCTGAGGAAACGGCTCGGCGGGATCGAGGCGGCAAGGATCAAGAGGTCCTTCCTCAAGGCCATTGCCGCTGCCGTGATCATGGGAATAGCCGGCTATCTTGTCTCCACGACAGGCGACTGGACCGGATCCGGTGAGATCCTCCGGAGGGTATTTATCCTCTCTGCCTCCATAACGGTCTCGGTGCTTCTGTACTTTCTCCTTGCATGGATACTCCGGTCTGAAGAACTGGACATGCTCAGGAGACTCATTCAGAGAAAGGACAGATGATTGATGTTAACCATGCCCTGATTTGACATAACAGATGTTTTGTGATATCATTTCGTTAAAATCAGAATTATAAGATATTCTGTAGTGACATGAAAAAATTTTCCAGGGGGTTTGGGACTATGAAAAGGCAAGTCTTGTTTCTGGTGGGTATAATCATTCTTCTTACCGTATCCTTCGTTTTCGGGGAGACCTTCGGGATCAAGAAACGGGCACCCCGTCCACACGAATACGGCAATGTGGTAATCAACAACTTCTCCAAGGACAACAACATCGCCCCGGTCGTTTTCAATCACTGGCTTCACAGAGCAAAATATACATGCCGGCTCTGTCATGTGGATATAGGTTTTGCAATGGAGGCTGGTGCAACAGGGATTACCGAGGAGGACAACAAGAACGGTCTCTACTGTGGCGCCTGCCACAACGGCAAGGAGGCATTCCCTCCGGAGGAGAAGGATTCCGTGGGCAACTCCACAAAGAACTGTGACCTCTGCCATTCCTACGGCAAGAAGGTCAAGTTCAGGGAGAATTTCTACAAGTTTACAAAGGGGTTTCCAAGGGCCCGGTTTGGAAACCGGGTCGACTGGTTGAAGGCTGAAGAAAAGGGGCTGGTCAAGTTGAAGGACTATCTTGAGGGGATAACCATAAAGAGGAAACCCCTGCAAATCCCCGAAGACACGGAATTGAAGGCCATGGAAGTGGGGATGCCTGATATTGTATTCTCCCACAAGAAGCATGCCGTCTGGAACGGATGCGAACTATGCCATCCCGAGATATTCGGTGTAAAACGGGGTGCCACCAAATACACGATGCAGGAGATATTTGACGGAAAGTACTGCGGGGCCTGTCACGGGAACGTGGCATTCCCTAACACTGACTGCCGGCTCTGCCATACAAAAGATGTATATTAGATAAAAAAAGCCGGTACTGCTTTCATTAACTTTCAAGGGGGAAATGTTATGAAAAGATGGGCCATGGTCTTTATGCTTCTTCTGTTTTCAGGAACCGCATGGGCCGGATCTTTCTGGGATATGCCAAAACTGCCTCCACCAGAGGAGTACGGAAACCTGTTACTCAAGAGCCCGTCAGAAAACAGGGGTGATATCAAGCCTGCAATCTTCTCCCACTGGCTGCACAGGACGAAATTTACCTGCCGGGTCTGTCACTTTGAACTTGACTTCCTGATGAAGGCCAATGCCTCCGGCATCACGGAGGAGGCCAACAGGAACGGACAGTTCTGCGGGGCCTGCCATGACGGGAAGACGGCCTTTGACCACTCGGAGAAGAACTGCTCAAGGTGCCATACTGGAGACAGGCGGTCAGGTATCGAGAAATTCAGGGAGCTCGCCCGGACACTCCCGAAGGCACCCTTCGGAAACAGGATAGACTGGATAAGGGCGATAAGGAAGGGGCTGATAAAACCAAAGGAGAGCATCCTTGAGGAAGACTACAAGCCCATGCCCTTCAAGAAGATGCTCCGCCTTGAGGCGGAATGGACAATGGTCCCGCCTGCTTACTTTTCCCACAAGAGACACGGCTACTGGCTCGACTGCGCCAACTGCCATCCCGACATATTCAACATAAAGAAGAAGACAACAAAGCACTTCGAGATGATCTACAACCTGCAGGGT
>WFTX01000090.1 GCA_015485235.1 Nitrospirota bacterium
GCCCATGGCATTCTTGGAATCCTTTGACATAAGTTCCCTCCCATCCATTGTTGAGGAGACTTCATGTGGTCTTGTGCTTACGGATGAGAACAGGAATATTCTCTTCGTCAACAAGAATGCCGAAAGAATTCTGGGCATTCAGGCCAATGAGATACTTGGTAAGCCTGTGGAGTCGCATATCCCACCTTTTATTTCAGAAGGAAAGAGCACCTGCTTTGTAAGGCAGCGGATCAGGGACAGAGAGGTGGTTTTCTATAAATCCCCCTTCCGGTCAAACAAACATTTCGGTGGGGAGATTTACTTTTTCGATGTGATTGAGAGCCATCGTGAGGACGGAAAACCCACACTCTCTCTTGATATGACCCAGACACTCGAGTCAGTGATGGAGAGTTTCTACGATGGAATCATCATTCTTGAAAATGACCGTATTGTCAAGGTTAACAGCAGTTTCAGCAGGATAACAGGGCTGAAGGGGAAGTCTCTTCTCGACAGGAGAGTAGAAGACCTTGATGGAGAAACACATGTCTGCCTGCATACCATCCAGGAAGTAGTCAGGCTGGTAAAACAGTTGAAAAAGAGTATAACCAGTATGGGCAAGCTCAAACAGGGCAATGAGATCTATGTGACAGGCACTCCTGTAACCAATCAGGGAGAGATTATACAGACAATCGTTCATATACGGGACATTACAGAATTACAGTTGCTGAAGGATGAAGTATCCCGCCTCATGGCCATGTACCTTTCCACACCTGAAGACGCCCGTATCGTCCAGTTGACAGGCGGGGAAATAATCGCTGAAAACCGGATTATGCGGGGAATCCTGGATCTTATCGCCAGGGTGGCCCAGGTTGATACCACCGTCATGTTAGAGGGTGAAAGCGGGACGGGGAAGGAAGTCCTGGCCAGGCTCATCCACAGGCTGAGCGCCCGCAGGCATGGCCCCTTCATACCTGTCAACTGCGGTGCCATTCCTGAAAATCTCTTTGAGTCCGAACTCTTCGGTTATGAAAAAGGGGCATTCACAAGTGCCTCAAGAGAGGGCAAGCCTGGTCTGTTCGAGCTTGCCAACAACGGTGTCATCTTCCTTGACGAAATAGGCGAACTGCCTCCAAACTGTCAGGTCAAGCTCCTGAAGATTATTGAAGACTTTGAGATCATGCGGGTCGGCGGCAGAACCCCTGTGAAGTTGAATGTCCGCATTATTGCTGCAACCAACAGGAACCTCAAGAAGATGGTTAAGAGTGGGGATTTCAGGGAAGACCTGTTCTATCGCCTTTATGTCGTACCTATTGAGATTCCTCCTCTCAGAAGCCGGCGGGAGGACATATTCCCCCTGGCCTGGCACTTTCTACGCCATTACAATAACAAGTTCAATCAGTCCAAGACCTTCTCCCCTGAGGTCATACAGGTACTGGAGTCTTATCACTGGCCGGGCAATGTAAGGGAACTCCAGAATGTTATTGAAAGAATGGTGATTATCAGTGATGAAGAGGTGCTTCAGCCCCATCATCTCCCTCACAACATATACCATCAGGAAATCAGTGAAAGCTCCATGATCCAGGTGAGGGGGATAATGACCCTTGAGCAGGCGCGAACGATGGTAGAGAAAAAACTTCTGGCCCATGTTTTATCAATAAAAAAGACGACAAGAGAAGCCGCCAGATTGCTTGGGGTCGATCATTCCACTGTAGTACGGAAGCTGAGAAAGTATGGATTCACGATAGGTGAAGACTTGTGACAAGTCCCTTTGATCTGTTAAAAAGGCATACCTCTCACTTCTCATTGACCCTTCTCATGAGCCCTTCAAGTGATATCCTTCTTTCATAGATGGTGTATGCGATGGGGTCCTTGGCTTCATAACCGATCTCTCTTCTTCGTTTATCATCAAGGAAATGATATGTAATCCTGATGTCGAGCCTGTAAGGCATGTACCTGTCTTCTTCCCTGAAGCTGAAGCCAAACCTTTTAGGAACCCTGAAGGGAAGCCGTGTATCCTTGAGATCAACTATAAAGGGTCGCCATAGGATGTATCTCTTCATCCTGAATGTTTCTTCCTGAACGAGATTCCCTCCCTTGCCGTAAAGCCTGAATTCCAGGGACAGGTATCTGTCGGGAGTACCTGTCGGGAGGTAATGAGCGGCTCCAATATTTGTAAGAACAACCTCTATATCCACAGTATCTTCTCCCCTGACTGATGTTCTGTATCTTACTTCAAGGGCACTGGAAACGGTCTCAGGATGATGACCGCCCTGAAAGAGGTGCCTTCCTCCTCTCCTTTCTTTCATACCCCGGACTACGGGTCTCGTGATCCGGGGCATGTGGCAACCAACACAATCGGGTTTCCTCCCCCCGGCCTTGATCTCAGCCACAGTCCCGCAAGGAGGAATCCTGTAGAATGTATCCCAGCGGCGTCCTGTAACAACATGGCATCGCTCACAATATTTGATCCCCCTGGTCATACCGGGATCTACCGCTACAGGATGAGGGGCATTGTCTGTTTCAAAGGGACCTACAATCTTCCCGTTCCTTATGTGGCAGACAGCGCAGGTCACCCCTTCGGACTGAAGTTCCGGATCGTAATCCGGGTTGGGCTTCAGTATGGGATCAAACTTCTCCCTATCCCTGAACCCCAGGACAAGGTGGGTCTGCTGATTCTCAATGGGGATATGACAGTTCTGACATATCTGCTGGGAACCATCATAGCGGTAGTCCACCTGGAAGTAGGGGTCTATCCATGCCTTTGCATGCATGCTTCCGGACCACTCCCTGTATATATCCTCATGACATCCTCCGCACTCCCTTGCACTCAGAGATGTTAAACCCTCTGGTCTCTCCACATGCATCGGCCTTTCAAACTTCTCATCAACAACAAAGATGTTCAGGGGTCGTACAAAGCGCCAGATGAGAAAAAGAGCGAAGGACAGAAAAAAGAAAGAAAAAAGCGTTTTTTTAAGCTTCATATCTTACCTGAAACAGAGGTTGTAATTCCTGCCGGTCTGTCCCAAATGGATCCCCTTCAGCCATTACCGCAAGACAATACCAGGCTGCAGTCTTGAGGGGAAAGAGGGGCATCCTTCCTCTCCTCTCTGGACTTCCAAAGGCTGAAGCTGCCCTGCTATTCAAACACTATCTCTGAGTTCAGCGCCTTTATCTGATTGGCACATATGTCAGCACAGGGCGAGGTCCTTTCTACAAGCCCTCTCAGTGCTTCCAGTTTCTCTTTCGGAGCATTGCTCCTGATATAGGTTGTGAACTTAAGTGTCTGTAAGCCAGGTCTGATATCACCGGACAGCCCGAAGAAACCTCTGAGATCGAGAGTTCCCTCGGTCACGATTCTCATACTCTGAATCTCTATACCCATTATAGCAGCATTTACCGCAAATCCTATCAAGAGGCATGATCCAAGTGCTGCCATGGTCGTCTTAACAGGGGCTGGTCCCGTATTTGTTCCTCCGAGTTCTGCTGGTTCATCAATCCTTACGGTGAAGTCACCGATCTTCGACTCGCTTGCCGTACCGCCCAGCCAGGTCGTTTCAATGGTAATTGCCTTCTTCCCAGAATCAGGATTTCCCCTGACCGCAGCCACGGCTGCATTGAATTTATCCATGTCTATTCCATTTACTATTGTCATAGTCTCTCTCCTTTCAAGTTCTTTTTTTAATTATAATCGCAAATGAGTTCCTTACAAACAATTCACCAAGTTTTACAATCTCCTTTCCCAGGACTTCATCCTGATATGGAGCCATTGAAATTCCTGACTGACCGTAATGAAGAGGCAGAGCGCAATTAAAACTCATACCTCACCTGCAAATAGATATTGTCATCCCTGTCAAACTGTCCGAATTGATTCCAATCCTCTCCACCTCCGAAAATCATTGCCCCGGCTGCTGTCCAGAGGGAGTCAGAGAAACTGTATCTAATCTCTGGATTCAGCAGATAGTCTCCGTCCGAAGGGCTGTAGAAAGAAAAGAATGACAACCTGAGTGTCTGGTGCCTCAAGAGCTGGGTCATCCTTACCGTTAACAGGTCTGTCAGCCTCTTCTTCCCCGGGAACCCGGGTGGCAGGTTGTGTAAGTAATCAGAATACTCATGCATATACTCACCATAGTATTGTATGCCAAGGGTAAAGTCCTCCCATAGCTGCCTCTGGTATCCTACAAGGAACCTTGTGCTGGAGTTAGGTATCATGGGATCAGTCCCCTCCCTGTCCTTTCTTGAGTCGTAGTACCC
>WFTX01000091.1 GCA_015485235.1 Nitrospirota bacterium
CCTCCATGGGGTCTATTATATAACAATCCCTCGTGATTTGGGGATGCTGGTTATCTGAAATCAGAGCACAGGTCTGAACAGTATTATCCCCTCGTGTTTCAGGGCGTATTCATAAAGGTCCTCATCAATAACCCTCATCAGCCCTGGCCTCGAGGATGCATGTCTCAGCAGGAGTTTCTCACCCTTCCTTATCACGATCCCTGTATGGGTGACATCAAGGCCGGCAGAAGTGGTGTAGAAGCCTGTGTAATCCCCGGTAGCGAGGATATCATGAACAGCCTGGAGATGCCGGGTGGGCAGATAGCTGAACCTGACCCTCTCCGGTTCTATTCCCTCAAGATAAGAGGACCCGTTCTCCTTCAGGTTAAGGGTCTTTTCCGTCTCTGAGAGGCCTTCCAGGGGTTCCCTTGTAAACAGCTCAAGGAGGTGGGGGCTGTTGTTTCTTCCCCATAAGATGAAGAAATGGTTTCTTTCTGTATAGGAGACACTCCCGCTCCTGTATCTGACCTTCCGTAGTGCTTCAGGGAGGTTCTGGAAATCATCAATCCGTCTCATCGCCTCCACATAATCCAGGAATGTGAAACAGTCCAGGGCAGAGAGGTTGATCACCAGTTCTTCTTTCTCAGCAGGAGTTCCGATTAGTGTACCAGCTCTGTAGGGAATTCCAAGAAACCGCTCTGAGATGTATCCTATCCTCTCTCCGGGGGCTTTGATCCCGGAGGCCTCACTCAGGAGGCGGTTCAGTTCGTCAGTGCTCCATTTTCCTGTATCAATGAACATTTTCCTGACTCCTGTACTCAAGGGGGACCCGGAAGAGAAGCAGCAAGGAGGGGATCGAGGCGATAAAGGCCAGGATGTAGAGATTGATGTATCCGAAGAGTTCCACCACAATCCCGCCGAAACCTCCAAAGAGTGTCCCTCCCAAGGACATTATCGCCGAACCTATCGCATAGTGGGCTGCCCTGTAATCAGGGCTGCACCGGCCCATGAGGAATACCATGAGTGCCGCTGTTCCAAGCCCTGAGGCGAACTGTTCATAACTGTTTATCAAGGCTATGATTGTTATCCCCTTTAGTGTCTGGGCGCTGGGGGCGACCCAGGCAAGATATACATAGGCAAGGATGGTGATGTTCATGATTATGGTGATGGGCCAGATGGCCCGCCTGAGGCCCCAGGAGGATATCCATTTTCCACCCCAGAGAGAGCCTATTATTGCCGAGATGGTCCCTAATATCCCTGATACCCAGCCGAGCTGGGCCTTTGTCATCCCCAGTTCCCTGAGAAGGAAGGGGGTGTTCATGGAAAAGAGTATCTCGTCACCCAATTTATAGAGGATGATGAAAAGGATTACTGTGACGATTCTCCTCTGGCTGAGATAAGAGAGAAAGGCGTCTCTGTATATCTGAAGCCCCTCTTTGAACCGCTCCAATCTTCCTGTACCTTCAGAGGTCTCATAAAGGGAGGGTTTTTCCGTATCTTTCAGGAAGAGGGAGTGGAATATGAACAGTCCCAGGATGGTTGCTGCGCCCAGTCCGAAACCGTAGAACCAGTTTGTGGCAGCAGCAAGAAGCAGAAGGACACTCCTTGCGTAAATAACAGCTCCCCGGTAGGCAAGCACCCTGAGCCCTGAGTAGAGGGATTGTTCCTTCTCAGTAGGCAGGGCTTCCATGTAGTAGGCATCTATGGCGATATCATGGGTGGCACTCAGAAAGGCAAGGAGAATAAAAATCAGTGTTATCAGTATGTTTACCAAATTCGGTCCACCGACCGCTATGATGCTTCTCATGTACTCACCTGTCTGGGGGATGGTGAGCACAGCCACGAGTGCTGTAAGTATTCCTATGGAGAACTGGACCCTGAGGAGCCAGCCCTTCTTCGTACCCATGATATCTACAAGGGGGGCCCAGAGAAACTTCAGGTTCCATGGTATGGCAAGGAAGTTCAGGAAGCCCAGATAGGCCTCCCGAACCCCTATGTCAGTGAAAAATACGGATGAGAGGAAACGGACAACCATATAGGGAAGCCCTTCGGCAAAGTATGTGGAGTTTACCCAGAGGACTGTTCTTTTATTGAATCCCTTTTTACTGTCTCCCTTTTTCATCAGGAAATATCTTTCCTGCTTCAGGGTAAAAAAATCAAATAATTTTGTAAAAGTCCTGTAACCACTCTTCCCCGTCGAAACGACCCTCAGCGGAGACCCGCCTCAGGATGGGAAGGGGCAAGGGGGAGGAGGAATGTTTTTATAATGAGACGATTAATAAATGTATAGCGAGTGTATTCCAGCCAGGAGAGGGGAAATATTATTGCTTGACATGAATATGTTTAAGATGGTAGGATTTCATTAAAATTTCATAACCAAGGGGGTAAAAATGAAAACGATTTTTTCTTTCCTGCTTCTTGTTGGGTTGGTTATTTTGCCGTGTATTTCTTACTCTGCAACAGTTGATCTCACAGGGGACACCGGCTATTTATTCGATCTGGATATATCAGAAGACGGGAGCGATGAATATGGAGGTGATCTCTATAATGGTACTTCTGACGCCTATGACCGTTTTTACAGGCTGGCTGTAGGGACATCACCATCAAGTATGTCACAATATTATTCAAGTTCAGCCCTTAGTTACACCCAGAGTGGCAGGACGGTTACCCTGGAGACTCTCACGATCAACGGCCTTGAGGTAACAAGGAAGTTCTATGTGCCTTCCTCCGACTCCTTTACCAATGCCGACTGGGGGAGATATCTGGACTGTATAAGAAATCCCGGTGCATCAACCGTCACAGTCAATGTAGCTGTTGGTTCTGATTATGACTTCGGGTCCTGGGATTTCCAACCGGATACATATAGCGATCTTGGATCAGACGGTTCTACGATTATAACTGACACAAGTGACGGGGATACCACCTTTGAGACTACTGATACCTGGTTTGCCACAGATGATGACGACAATGGGTCAGGAGACCCTTCTCTTGGCCATGTAATACAGGGACCGGGGGCTCCATACTCTGTCACAACGGTGGATGATCGGATTTCAGACACAGATGCATTCACCTGGATATTTGAAGGTGTCAGTATAGGTGCAGGCCAGACTGCATGTTTCCTCACCTTTGCCGTCCAGGCTGATGATGACAGCGCCGCCCAGGCCGCTGCAGCAGCCCTGGTCGGGCTGCCGGCTGCTGCCCTTGCTGGCCTCAGCAAAACAGAGATGGCCAATGTGGTGAACTTTGATATTCAGCAGGAATCAGTATCAGTTCCCGCAATGAATGAATGGGGACTGCTGATTTTAATTGTATTTTCAGGGTGTTCGGGCGCCTATTACCTGAGAAAGAAGGCCATGAAGTCATAGGC
>WFTX01000092.1 GCA_015485235.1 Nitrospirota bacterium
TCTTCAGGTTGTGCTCCCTTGCACCCTTTATCGTAATGAATTCTTTCATTGGTTACTGGTTATTGGTATATTGGTTATTGGTGTAGTGGTTATTGGGTTATTGGGTCATCAGGTAATTTCCCGCATTCTTCTCGTTTATTTCGTCTATCTCGTTTATCTGGTTGATTTCGTTTATCTCGTTTATCTCGTTTGTTGGGTTAATCGGGTTTGTTGCGTTTCCCGCTTTTCAGAACGTATCAACGCCTCTTGCCCCTTGCCCATTGCCTATCGCCTGTTTTCAATCAACGCAGAACGTAGAACCCGGAACGTAGAACGTATTAACGTCCAACGTGTAATTGATTATTATAACCAAACCACCTCACCCCTTGACATCCCTTCCTGCCTCTGTGTTATATTTGTTCAAGGGATGAACGCACTTAACTGGTTTTGTATTCAGACAAAACCGGGGCAGGAGGAGGGAGTTTCAGCAAGGCTTCAATCCCTTCCTGACCTGGAGGTATTCAATCCGAAGATCAGAACGAGGCGGTTCCTGAGGGGGCGGTTCAGGGACGTAATCGAGGAACTCTTCCCCTGCTATCTCTTTGCCCGCTTTGACCTCGACCGCTACTACCGGACCATCCGGTACACCCGGGGGGTGAGAAAGATCGTCGGAAGCCCCCTTGGTACGCCCTATACGGTTGAACCCTGGATAATAGATTCCCTCCGGTCCCGGGAGGAGGGAGGGTTGATCAGGTATGACCCTCCCGAATTCAGCCCCGGCGATCGTGTAGTTGTGAGGGACGGCCCCTTCAAGGGGCTCCAGGGGATCTTTCAGGGATACCTGAAGCCGTCGGAGAGGGTGGTTATACTCATGAACACCCTCACTTACCAGGCAAGGCTGGAGATAGAGAGGGAATTCCTCACGACGGCATAGCACCAGCCTGAGATGGCCATAACCGGCAGAGTCCCGGTATCTGAAGGGGCGGCACCGCCGTCCCCCGGCGGCAGCCTGTCCGATTTCGTTGATCTGGTCTATCTCGTTTATTTCGTTGATTTCGTTGATCTCGTTGATCGGGTTTATCGGGTTTGTTGCGTTTCTCGCATCCACGCTCTTACGCATCATCACATTCTGCCTTTCTCGCCTTCCCCGCTTCCACGCTTAGACGCATTTACGCATCAACGAAACCAACCAGACAGACCAGATCAACGAGATCAACGAAACAGACGTAGAACGTCGAACGTCGAACGTATCAACGCTCCATGGACGAACACCACCTGAAACTCCTCCGTGAGCTATCAAAGGAGCCCGGCATCTCCCAGCGGGAACTCTCCCGGAGGCTCGGCATGAGCCTCGGGAAGATAAACTACCTCCTCAGGGCACTGATTGAGAAGGGCTATGTCAAGATAAACCGGTTCCGGAACTCCGGTAACAAGCTGGCCTACATGTACCTGCTCACTCCAAAGGGGATCGCCCGGAAGATCGAACTCACCTATTCCTTCCTGAAAAGGAAGTCCGCTGAATACGAGGCACTCCGCCGGGAGATCGAGGAACTGAAGAAGGATCTCGAGCCTTAGACCAGGAGCTTTAGTTATTAGTTATTAGTTATTGGTTATTGGTTATTGGTTATTTGCCGCTCGTTTATCAACCAAACCACGAAACCAACCAGATAGACGAAATAAACGAAATCAACGAAATCAACCAAACAGACCAGATCAACGAGACAGACCAGATCAACGAAATAGACAAAATAGACGAGACAGACGAGACAGACGAGATAGACGAGACAGACGAAACCAACCCGGTTTCTGTTAAAATAGTAATTGTGTCTGAATCAGAATATCTGTTTCATTATGGAAATCATGAACTTGAACCGGATCTTCAGGGAGGCAAACACCAATGGCAGAAAGCGCCTTTGAGGCTGAGATGATAAAGAAGAATCATGTCGTCTGGCATAACGGCTACATCACCCGTGAGGACAGGAACCGGCTGAACGGCCACAAGAGCGGGCTTGTCTGGTTCACGGGGCTTTCTGCAAGCGGGAAGTCCACCATAGCCCACCTCGTGGAGAAGGAGCTCCACAGGATGGGGGTAAGGACCTATGTCCTTGACGGCGACAACGTCCGGCACGGGATAAACTCCAACCTGGGCTTCAGCCGGGAAGACAGGAAGGAGAATCTGAGAAGGATAGTCGAACTCTCGAAACTCTTCGTGGACGCAGGTGTCCTTGTCCTTGCCGCCTTCATCTCCCCCTACAGGGCCGACAGGGAGTACATCAGAGACCGTTTCCAGTCCGACAACTACCTCGAGATATATGTAAAGTGCTCCATCAATGAATGCGAAAGGCGGGACCCCAAGGGCAACTACCGTAAGGCCCGGGAAGGGATAATCAAAAACTATACCGGGGTCTCCTCACCCTACGAGGAGCCTGAAAGCCCGGACCTCGTCATAGACACGGAGAAAGAGGACATTGAGACCTCCGTAAAGATGGTCCTCAGCCTCCTGGACAACAAAAAGTTCTTTATTCCTTAAAATGGCAGGCTATGGGCCAAAGGTAACAGGCACGAGATCAAGGTTGAGGCCTTCCCACTAACCACTACACCAGTAACCAATAACCAATAACCCATCGCCCATTGTCCTCGTTTGTCTCGTTGATTTCGTCTATTTCGTTGATTTCGTCTATCTCGTTGGTTTCGTCTATCTCGTTGGTTTCGTTCTCCGCATCCACGCTTTTACGCATTTACACTTGTACGCCTTTCTCGCATTATACGTTTCTCGCTGTTTATCAACAAAACCAACGAAACAGACCAGACAGACGAAATAGACCAGACAGACCAGATAGACCAGACCAACGAAATCAACGCCCATGTCCATCTTCCGCAAATACGACATCCGCGGCATAGCCGGTGAGGAACTCACTGAGGACTTTGCCCGTGCCCTCGGGATCTCCTTTTCCCGCCTCCTCCTTGAAAAGATCCCCTCGGCAGGGGCGGTCTCAGTAGGGAGGGACGTCCGCCTGAGTTCCCCTGCCCTTGCCCGCGGCCTGATTGACGGGATCACATCCACCGGCCTTGACGTATACGACCTTGGTGTCTGTCCCACCCCGCTCCAGTACTTCTCCCTCTTCACCCTTCCTGTTCAGGGCGGGATAATGGTTACAGGAAGCCACAACCCCCCGGAGTTCAACGGGTTCAAGATAAGCATCGGGAAGGAGGCGATCCATGGGGAGGACATCCAGAGGCTCAGGGACCTCCTGCCGGGGGAGGATTTTCCCCCGGCAGAACGGCCCGGGAGGATCATCCCCCATGACATAATCTCCTCCTACACCGCCAGGATGCTTGAGGAATTCTCCGGCCTCCGTGACTCACGCACCCCTGTCAGGGTTGTCATTGATGCCGGTAACGGGACTGCCGGCCCTGTCATGCCGGCCCTGCTCCGCAATCTGGGCTGTGAGGTCATCCCCCTCTATGACGAGCCTGACGGGACCTTCCCGAACCACCATCCCGACCCCACGGTCATGGAAAACATGAGGGACCTCAGGGAGGAGGTCCTCCGGCAGAATGCTGCCCTGGGCATCGGCTACGACGGGGACGCCGACCGGATCGGGGTGGTCTCTGAGGATGGCTCCCTGATCTGGGGAGACCAGATCATGATAATCCTGAGCAGGGATATCCTGCCCCGGCATCAGGGAGCTGCCGTTATCGGGGATGTGAAGTGCTCCCAGACCCTCTTTGACGATGTGCTCAGGCACGGCGGAAGGCCGGTCATGGCACGGACAGGCCATTCCCTCATCAAGGCAAGGATGAAGGAGGAAGGCGCCCTCCTGGCCGGTGAGTTCAGCGGGCACATATTCCTGGCAGACCGGTACTACGGCTTTGACGATGCCCTCTACACCTCCCTCAGACTGATCGAGATAATGGTGAAGACCGGCAAGCCTGTGGGGAAACTCCTTGAGGGGATCCCCCGCCTCTCCTTCACTCCGGAGATACGCCTTGAGACACCCGACAGTATCAAGCACTCTCTCATTGAAGAGATGGTCGAGAGGCTGAAACGGATGGAACGGGAAGGCACAATCCCCTTTCCCGTCCGTGAGATCCAGACCATCGACGGGGCAAGGGTGGTCTTTGACCAGGGCTGGGCACTCATCAGGGCGAGCAACACCCAGCCGGTGGTGGTGATCCGGGTTGAGGCAACAGACGACGACCATCTGCATGCCTACAGGGAGTTTCTCGAAGCCCGATACCGGCAGGCACTCTCAGAAAGCAGGCAATCTCGTTGATTTCGTCTGTCTCGTTGATTTCGTTCCCCGCATCCACGCTTTTACGCATTTACACTTGTACGCCTTTCTCGCATTATACGTTTCTCGCTGTTTATCAACAAAACCAACGAAACAGACCAGACAGACGAAACAGACCAGACAGACGAAATAGACCAGACAGACCAGACAGACCAGATCAACGAGATAGACCAGATCAACGAGATCAACGTTGAACGTCGAACCTTGAACATGCTAACATTGAAGCCATGAAATCAATCATCCTTGCAGGCGGAAGCGGCACGCGGCTCTGGCCGCTGTCGAGGAGGCTCTTTCCGAAACAGTTCCTCAAGCTCAACGGCGGACACTCCCTGCTGCAGCAGACCCTGAGGCGGGTGCTCTCATTTACCGCTCCCCGGGACATAATCATCATCACGAACAGGGACTACCGCTTCCATATCAAGTCTGACGTTGAAGACCTCCTCGGCCCCGGGGACCCCGCCAGCCACCCGTCAATCCTCCTCGAGCCTGAAGGCAGAAACACCGCCCCTGCCATCGCCCTTGGTATCAAGTACTGCCTTGATCTCCTCGGTTCCGGCGAGGATGAAGTCGTCTTTGTCAGTCCATCGGACCATGTCATCAGACCGGAAGGGGAATTCGGCCTCTATCAGGAATACGCCTGTGACGCAGCCCTCTCAGGCCATATCGTGACCTTCGGCGTAGTGCCGGGCCGGCCTGAGACAGGCTATGGTTATATCAGAAGGGGTGAGCCTCTCTCCTTTTATGGTAAGAGGCACGAGGTCCCTCTCTGCAGGGTGGAGGGATTCACTGAAAAACCGGACCCGGAGACAGCGGCGGCATATCTGAAAAGCGGTGATTACCTCTGGAACTCCGGCATGTTCACATTCCGTATCGATGCAATAATGGAGGAGTTTTCAGAGCACATGCCTGATATGAGGATCGCCCTTGAAGGGATGAGTTACAACGAGTTTCTTGAGAACTTCCCCCAGCTCCCTTCCATCTCCATTGACTACGGGATAATGGAAAAATCCACCAGGACCGTGACGCTCCCCCTTGATATCTACTGGAACGACATAGGCTCGTGGGACTCCATTTTCGAACTCCTGGAAAAGGACGAAAAGGGCAACGTGAGAAAGGGCGATGTGATCACCGTTGATACCAGAAACACAATGATCATGGGAAACAGGAGGCTGATAGCCACCATCGGGCTTGAGGACTGCCTGATCGTTGAGACGGACGATGCCGTTCTCATCTCGAGGAAGGGAGAGGCCCAGCAGGTAAGGAAGGTCTTCAGGCAGCTCCAGGAGGAGGGCCGGACCGAGGCTGACGAACACCTGACCATCTACCGTCCCTGGGGGAGCTACACCATCCTTGAGAAGGGGCCCCGGTACAAGATAAAGAGGATCGTCGTCAACCCCGGCGAGAAGCTGAGCCTCCAGAAACACTATCACCGGTCAGAACACTGGGTGGTCGTAAAGGGGACCGCCAGGGTCACCATCGGTGAGAAGGAGGTGTTCATCCATGAGAACGAATCAGCCTTTGTCCCCAAGAGCACCCTCCACCGGCTTGAAAACCCCGGCAGGGTCCCCCTTGAGATAATAGAGGTCCAGAACGGCGAGTACGTCGAGGAGGACGATATCGAGCGGTTCGACGACCGCTACGGCAGGGACTCGACAGACTGAGCCCGGCCGGGAAGAGTACCGGGGAGGAAAGGCTCCCGTCTTAAACAATCCGGGGGATTGACAATCACTTTATAATATGATATACTGGAGTTTACTTATTAATTTAACTCGAATTGGAGGGCGCCATGGAGGGTTACGTTAAGAGGGCAGCAGTAGTGGTAGTGTTTTTCTTTTCTGCCACAGTTTTCCAGCCGGTCATCTCTGCTCTGGCTGCCGGTGGCATGCTTGGACAGGTTGCTGCTACCGGAGTTGCCGAGTACATGACTGGAAAGGGGACCTGGTCCCGGGTTGAGAGGGTTTTCCCCGTAAGCAATGATTCAAGATTCAGGACAGCCGATGGGAGGCTGTCATTCGTTCTCAAGGAAGGGACCCGGATAGAAGCAGGTGACAGGTCAGAGATTGAGCTTATGGGGACAGTCGGCAGTTATACTCTCAGGCTGGCTGCGGGCAAGATAGTCTTTACAGTACCGGGAGGCTCCTCTCTGCTTATAGAAACCCCTGACATGACTGTTGAAGTGAACAACAGTGATAAAGTACTCCAGAAGGTTTCATCCAGCCAAAACAGCACTGTAGGCGGTATCTTCTATGACGGCAAGAAGACCCGCATAGCGACTGTTTCAGGAAAGGTCAGAATCAAGACGATCAGTGGTGAGTCCCTGATGGAGCTTGCTGCAGGCCAGAGTGTTGAAGTATTCTCTGATACAAGCGGCATCCTGAAAATCATTCCTGTTCAGGCCGTGGAGGAAAACGGGACTGCTGAAAAAACCTTTCTGGGGATGGAGACGGGCCTGGCGCTCTTTCTGGGCTTTCTCACGGCTGAGGTGGCCGGTGGAGTGATCGCAGCAAATGAAGGGGGAGGAAAGGTTGCAAGTCCTGCCTCACCCTGACTTTGTGCAGCACCTGTTTCGTTGCCTCAATCCTCTTCAAAAGAACAACAGACAGTGCTTTCTGCCTGTTGTTCCATGTATCTGATGCATACTGCATAGGGAGACAGTGCAACACCCTTTCCCTGATCGTATTAAGTCTTCAGGTATGGTGATTTGGGGTTGAATCTTTTTCATCATAAGGTCCATAGGACTGACAGGCTCTCTGGTATCAAAAGGCTTTCCCTGTATCTGTCATATACGGTATTCATTGCAGTACTGTTGACAGCGGGGTGTGCCGGAACCAGAGAAGCCCCCCCCTCTGTCTATCTGCAGCAGGGCCGGCAGTTGAGCAAGACCGAAGCGTTAAACAATCAACTTTTCAGGCAGGCCCTGAAACCCTTCTCCATGGCGGACTACAAGATCGGCCCTGAAGACCTCCTCGAGATAGACGTCTTCCAGGTCGAGGATTTGAAGACCTCCGTGAGGGTGACGGCAAGGGGGTTCATAAAGCTCCCCCTGGTCGGGAAGGTGAAGGCCGGCGGACTCTCTGTGTCAGAGCTTGAGGAACTGCTCACCAGAAAGCTGGAGAGGTTTCTGGAGGACCCTGTGGTAAGCGTATTTGTAAAGGAGTACAGGAGCCAGCAGATCACTGTGCTGGGAGCGGTAAAGCATCCCCAGCAATACTCGGTTTCGGGACAGATGTATCTTCTGGAAGTTCTCTCACTCGCAGGGGGGCTGACTGAAGAAGCCGGGGACCTCTGCTACATCCAGAAGGTTTCCAGTGAGAGCAACCCTCCCAGATACATCGGCACGATAGTGATCGATCTGAATAAGCTCCTGATTGAGGGCAAGGGTGAGCTCAACATACCCCTCTCCTCAGGCGATGTGGTCCATATCCCGAAAAGGGGGGTCTTCTTTGTTGATGGTGCTGTAAACAACCCGGGTGTATTTCAGATAAAGGGAAGGACCACAATCATACAGGCGCTCAGCATGGCAAAGGGGCTGAAGTACGAAGCTGACAGCTCAGCTCTGAGAATATACAGGGACAACGGCAAGCCCGAACGGGAGATAATCCCCGTTGACTATGATGCCATTCTGAACGGCGACAGCCCGGATATCCCTGTAAAGGACAAGGACATAATCATCGTTCCCAAAAGTGGTGTCAAGGACTTCTTCAATAGATTTGTAAATACCATCAGGGGCTTCATTTCCTTTGGCACCGTCTTTTAGAGAGGGGATAACTCATGGACAACCTCGAGAATAACGGGCAGGACAGCCGGCAGTTCGGGATCAAACCCTACGAGCCCCGGGATCATGCCCTTTCGACACAGATAAGACACCTTGAAGAGGAGTTTGAAGAAGAGATCCACCTGAGGGACTATATCAATGTAGTCCTGCGGAGGAAGTGGATAGTCCTGCTCTTTTTCGTCTCCGTTGTCGTTACAGTATCCCTTGCCACATTCATGATGAAGCCCGTCTATAAATCGACGGTGACAATCAGGATCGACAAGGAGGACCCGGCGGTGCTTGCCTTTGAGGATGTTTACCGGGTTGAAAAGATAGAAGCCGACTACTATGAGACCCAGTACAAGATACTCAAGAGCCGGAATATCGCCAGGAGGGTCATAAAGAAACTCGGCCTCGACGGAAACAGGGAGTTTGTGGGAGGCGAACAGGGGGTTCTGGGCAGTGTCTTCTCGGGCCTCCGCCGCCTCACCGGTAAAGAAGGGGACAGAGAGGAGCCCCCTGTTGTGGAGGATGGAGTGGATACAGGCATCATTGACGCCTTTCTTGGAAGGCTCGATGTAAGGCCCTTGATGAAGTCCCAGCTTGTGGAGGTGAGCTTTGAGTCCCATGACCCCCAACTGGCCAGGGATGTGGCCAACGCAGTTGCCGAGACCTATATAGACTTCAACCTTTCCAGCAAGATCGAGTCAAGCCGGCAGGCAAGGAAATGGCTCGAGAAGCAGATTGAGGTAATGAAGGCCAGGGTTGAAGAGACTGAAGAGGAGCTTAACAGGTATGCCTCGGAGAACAAGATGATATTTCTCGATGAAAACCAGGACAGGCAGAGTATCCTCAAGCAGAAACTGGCTGAACTCTCCTCTGCCCTCAGCGAGGCAACGGCAACAAGGATTCAGAAAGAGGCCCTGTACAGGGAGATAAAGGAGGCAGGCGACAAGAATCCCGTTGTCATGAACAATCCGCTGATACAGGAACTCAAGAAGCAGTTCATAACACTGGAATCGGAGTATTTCAACCTCCTGAAGATATACAAGCCCGAGTATCCGAAGATGAAGCAACTGAAGAGCCAGATGGACTCACTGCAGAAGAGGATAAGGACGGAGACCACCAATATCATGAAATCCATAAGGTCTGATTATATGGCTGCATTAAAAAGGGAGAAGTACCTGAAAGACCTCTTCAACGTCCAGAAGAGAAAGGCCCTGGAATTCCAGGACAAGATGGTCCAGTACCAGATCCTGAAGAGGGAGGTCGACACCAACAAGGAGCTCTACAACAACATGCTTCAGAGGCTCAAGGAAATCGGTGTTTCTGCCACCATGAAGGCCACAAACATCCAGATACTTGACAGGGCGGAGTATCCCAAGGCTCCCTACAAACCGAAGAAGGGACTGAACATCATACTCTCCATACTCGTCGGGCTGATGGGAGGTGTCGGTCTTGCCTTCTTTGTAGAGTACTTCGACAACACCGTAAAGGCCCCGCAGGACATTGAGAGGAGGCTCAACCTCCCCTCCCTTGGTGTGATCCCCCTTTACACCCAGGCAGACCCCTCGGCAAGGGAGCTGATCACGCACCCCGATAATGCAGGTCCTGTAGCAGAGGCCTTTCGTTCCATCGGGACCTTCATCTCCCTCTCCTCTGCTTCAAAGCCCCCCAGGACCATACTCATTACAAGCCCCGGTGAGAAGGAGGGGAAAACCACAATCTCCCTTAATACCGCCATGGCCCTGACCACCGCCTTCAAAAGGGGGATCATCGTTGACGCCGACCTGAGAAGGCCGAAAATCCATGACGGCCTTGATCTCGATAACAGCAGAGGGCTCTCAACCTTTCTGACAGGAAATATGGAGTTTGATGACAATCTCATAAGAAGAACCTCCGTTGAGGGGCTTGATACAATCACCGCCGGTCCCACCCCTCCAAACCCCTCTGAACTTCTGGGTTCTGCAAGGATGAAGGACCTCCTTGACGCCCTCTACTCGATTTATGACTTCGTTATCATCGACTCGGCCCCGCTCCTCGGGATGACCGACAGCCTCTATCTGAGCAGTTTTGTCGACGGGGTAGTCCTCGTGATCAGGGCGGGAAAAACCCCCCAGGATGCCCTGCTGGAAACAAAGAGGATGCTCGGAAAGATAGATGCAAAGATCCTCGGTGTCGTAATAAATGCCGTCAAGGAGAAGGACCTGAGGTACGGTTATTATTCCTACTACTATTCCTCATACTACAGGGGCCGGAAATAGACACAGAGCACAGAGAACACCGGGGTATAAATATGACCTGTGGAAATGCCTCCAGTATATAAGAAGAAGCCCCTTCTTGTCTTCCTGCATATCCTGTCCCTCCTTCTCCTCGCAAGGCTGGCTGCCCTGGCATTCAATGAGACAGTCCTCGACAAAAACAGCCTGGACGGTCTGGAGCTTGCCTCAAAGGTGGTTCCTGACGATGCCATTGACTATTACAGGATGGGACTGATCTGGCAGTACGATCTCATCAACAGTGATGCAGTGAGGGCTGTAGAGTACTACAGGGCAGCCCTCAGGAAGAACCCCCTCCTTTCAAAGGCCCTCCTGATGATGGCCCACGCCTATCAGGCTGCCGGCAGAAGGAAGGAAGCCTTCAAGGCCATTGATGCTTACTACAGACTGAGGCCCAACAACCCTGACAGCCTCTGGGAGGTTGCGGTCTTCTATATTGTCAACAGTGACAGGCCCGGGAAGGCGATGGGGTATTTCAGAAGATTGCTCGATCTGAGGCCCGGCATTCAGAGGAAGATATATGACATCTGTTACCAGATGAACCTTTCCAACGCCTATATCATGAACCACCTCATAAAGGACAGCACCTCCCTGTATCCCTCCTATCTGAGGTATCTCATCAGCAACAACAGGCTGGACGAGGCCCTGGAATTCTACAACAAGGCAGCCCGCCGGTCCATTGACGAAAAGCTGAAGACAACCCTCTGTGATTCCCTTATCAGGAAGGGGAGATATCATGATGCCTTCCTCCTCTGGAGGGAGATGGAAGGAACGATGGACGGAGGAAGTCACCCGGAGGTGCCCCTGCTCTCAAACGGCGGTTTTGAAGGTGAGCTGAAGAACGGCTGTTTCGGCTGGGTCGTCGGCAGGGCGGACGGCGTCAGGATATACACAGACGGGAGCGTCCGTCTCGAAGGGAGGCGGTCCCTCGGGATATCCTTCAGCGGCAAGTACAATGT
>WFTX01000093.1 GCA_015485235.1 Nitrospirota bacterium
CCCCAAAGACGATAACCACCGGTTCGATAGAGTTCACAGGAAGGTGGTTTTCACCTAAGACCATCAGCACCCCTGCCATCATATTTACAGGAAGGGGAGAAACCATTATAAACATGCCCCAGATGAAAGGGGCATTGACTGGTCAGAAAGGGAAGACCATCGATCTCTCCAGGGCAGGGAAACTCAATATCGGAGGCATGAAGGCAATGTCAGGGGAGACACCGATTGGTCCTGGAGGAGAACCCGGCAGGGAGAAAGGCAAAACCCCTGCCCCAAAGATCGCCAGAACCATACCACCTGTCAGGATAGGTGCAAGGCTGGTATTCAAGGACCATAAGATCCTCAAGACACTGAATAAAACCTCGGGCAGGCCCTTTGACCTGGTGTTTCCTCTGATAAACAGCGGTGATGAAAAGAGCAATCCGGTTCAGTATACCGTTACCTGCAGGGTGCTGAGCAGGGATGCAAAATGCCCGGCCATAAAGAAGATGGGGACAATACCCTCTGTTGGAGCCAGGACGACGGGAAAGATAGAATTGAAGGGGCTCAAATTCAAGCCCGGACTGTATGAAATAGCCGTATCACTCAGATCAAAATCTATTGATGCCAAAGTGGTCAAGAAGGTCAGGTTGAATATAACGTCTGCGGTCAAGCCAGGAAGGTCCCAGGGCATTACTCCCGGTGTGGGTGGCGGTAAGCAGGAAGGGGAGAGCAAGGACATGCCGCAGATAAGGCAGATACAGCCTGTTAAACCATCTGAGGAAACTCCCCCAAAGGATAAAGAACTCCCCAGATTAAGGCTCAATACAAGGTGATGGCAGAAAGCGTGCACATGGGAGAGGAGATATGATGGATGAGGGCAAAGAAGTGGTTGCAAGGGCGGTATATAACTGCTCTCTCTGCGGCAAGGAGGCGGCAGCAGTGGAGCTTGTAGAGGAGAAAAAGGCCGATAGTACAACTCAGCGGTGGATAAGGATATCAGGTTTCATAGGGGTCGTATCGGAGGTTGTGGCAGGAAGTGCAGCCGACTCATTCAGGCGGCACCTGCAAAGGGGTGACGCCGCATTACTTCCAGAGCGGTTTGCCCCCTTTTACTGCAGACCATGCGGTAGGTGCTACTGCATTGACCACTGGAGTTGTGAGGTGAGATTCGATGACGACTTTTATGACTCCACCCACGGTACCTGCCCAGAGGGGCACAGGAAGATGTTAGATGATTGAAGAGGACCGGCATGGAGTAGATTGGTTCCATGCTTGAGCCTTTTAGGCATTCATTAAGGGATGCCAATAAACAGGGATTTTGCACGAGTCAGAAAATATCAGAAGGCGTTAAGGTTTCTGGAGACTGCTTGCCAGCAGGTGATGGAAAATGAAGATAAACAAAATAACCATAAGTATTTTAAAGGAGAATGAAGATGAGACATTTTATTAATTCAGACAGGAGACTTCGAGTATTGAGTTTCTTTTTGCCGGTATGGGTGGCAGTGTTTCTGGGTGGCACAATTTTCGTATCTAATGCTTATTCTTATGTAGTTGATCTATACTCATGTTCCATGAATGTGACCCTTGTTGAGCTACACTCTAAAACAGGCTACTATGTCTTTGATGGTCAATGCAAAGAAAATGATCATCAAAAAAACGTAACTGTCAAAATTGTCGGGTCTTCCAGAAAGGTTGGAGGTCATTATTCATATCTCACTGATGAAACTATATATATCAAGGGCTTTGGTGACAAGCTGGATACTATCTCGTTTTTTTGGCAGTGCATAGGCGAGCCATGGCTTGAGCCTGGTAATTGTGAGCGAAATGTCCAAAGTCTTCCCCAGAAAAGCAGCACATCTATAGGAACAGTCCCCACATACCGATATCTTTTAGGTCCTTACAGCCAGAGATATTCATCCAAAGTCAAAAAATACATTGACGCCAACACCCCTCCCCCTGCACCCACAGTGGAAACTCCATACAATCTGAAATACCTCGACCCTGATGGATTTCATATCAAGATCGGATACAAGCGCTATGGACTCTACAGGGTATATAAATATCCTGAACAGGCAAAGAATATAGTATTGCACTGGGAATACTGGGAACCTGCACCTGACGGTAAAGGGGGTTCCTATGTATGGAAGAAGGATGTCATGAATAACGCAACGCTTATAACAGGGGATACCACGGATTTCATCATTCCAGCAGAAAAGCTCAGGGAAGGAAAGTGGAGGCTTTCTGTAAAACATGCTATATCCAACTGGCCATGGAAAAAGGTGGAGTTCTGGATAGGCCCGCCGGTGGATTATACAAAGTCAAAACCTGTAATAGTCAGTCCTTCACAGAACGCTATCCTGAACCCTGTTAAAGAAGGTATGGATTCTTTCGAGATCGATATTCTTGTAAACTCAGGTTACAACAACAAGAAAGGTTACAGTGCATCAAAGGTGCAGCCGACCAACGTTGTCACCATTAATACGGCCAGAAAGATTGAGGTTCAATATGAAAAATTATTTAATGGCAAATGGGGACCATCGTCACCGGTTTTTTTGAAGACAGAACCAGGCAAGACACTTACAGTATATGATTCAAAGGGCCGGTACAGGATAAGGGCACGGTGGTATGTTGAGAATCCCGGTTCTGCCAACCCTGCATACCCCTGGACCGAATGGCGTAATTTTCGTGCCGGAAAAATAGAGATAGCGAACATAAAGGACAAAATCGGTCAGAAAATTATTGATTTATCAAAAGTGGGGAAGCTTGATACTGGTGGTATGAAAGCCATGTCAGGAGAGACCAAAACAGTACCTGGAGGGGAGAAAAAACAGGTTGTCTCCAGACAGAAAGGACCGCAACCGACCTTGAAGAAGTTCACCCCTATGAAGATAACCTGCCTTGGCAAACCTGCAACGATTGTGGGAACTCAAAGAGGAGAAAAACTTGAAGGCACCCCTGGAGATGATGTGATAGCAGGGCTTGACGGAGATGATACGATTTATGGAAAAGGAGGCAATGACATCATCTGCGGCGGTAATGGCAATGACAAACTTTACGGTGGCAACGGAAAAGACATACTATGGGGTGATAATGGTGACGATAAATTATGGGGCCAGAGTGGTAATGACAACCTTATCGGTGGAATGGGTAATGACAGTCTTTATGGTGGTGATGGAGATGATAAGTTGGACGGAAAGTGGGGTAATGATATAGTTTCTGGTGACAACGGAAATGACCATGTATGGGGTTCAGAGGGTAATGACAGGCTCTATGGCGGTTACGGAAATGATGAGATGAGAGGCGGGCCAGGCAATGATATTATGAAAGGGGGCCATGGTAATGATGAGATGAATGGTTACGATGGTAACGACACCCTCTATGGAGAAGCAGGCGATGACATTCTAAGAGGAGGTTCAGGCAGCGATCTCTGTGAGGGCGGAAGCGGCAACAATACGGTCTATCCTGATTGCGAGCCTGTCCACAAATCCCCTGTTCATATCAAGCCTCAAAGAAAACAAATGAATAAGAGCAAGGGCAAGTCAGAGATAAGGCAGATACAGCCTGTCAAGCCCTCTGAGGGGACTCCCTTAAAGGACAAAGGACTCCCCAGGCTTAAGCTCAACACGAGGTGATAGGCTTCGGAATATGGGAAGCAGTGATACCGTAAGGGCATGGGGTGGATTGTGGTGCATTGCATTGCTGGTACTACTGCTGCAGGGTTGCACGGCTTCACATACAGATATCGACTTCGTCCATGAAGAAGGTTTTACCCGCCAGGCGCTGATCGCAGGCGGGCTCGCAGTGGGGGGGATGGTCTCTGCTGTTGAACGCCTTGACGAAGAGGAGCGTGTTCGATACGCAGAGAGGCTCGGGGAACGGATAGCCGGGAAATACCCCGACCTTGAGATGCATACCGCGGAAGAACTGCAAGGGATACTTGGAAGGTATTATCACGAGGTTGTTGATGAGTATAGGAGGATCGGAGGGCTGACCAGGGGGACCCTCGCGACTCTCGGCAAACGTATTGCCGTAGCGAGGTATATCGCCCTGGCGCGTATTGTTGAGAACATCGTCACGGAGAACAGAAGTGAATACCCGGAAGAAGCACCGGAAGCATATGAACTGCTCAAAGATCCATCTTCTACAAGCAGGGAGGGGACGGATGATTCCCTTTATGTGACGGTATGGGTGGAACTTTCCACAACCAGGAAGATGACGGTCGAGATGGCTATCTACGACCTTCGGAGACGGAGCCGCGTCTTAAGCGGTTCCATACATGAAAGCGTAACCCGCCATGTAAAGCATGGCAGGCGGGAAAGGAAGGATCGTCACGAGAAGCTTCTCAATACCGTGGTGCAGCGGGCGGTCGGGGTGGTTATGAAGTCGATGATGCAACCAGCGGCCCCTGACGAAGCCGAACTGCTTGACAGGGTATTCAGTGGGTTTGCCGAGAAGCTGGTGCAGTGAAAGAAGGAGGATCATGAATTATCAAGGGAGAAGACCTGCTCGGGCCTTCTTGTTTCGGAACCCCGCTGATATCAAAGGAACCCTCCTGCAGACGCAAATACAGAAAATCTTACATCATCGGCCGCGGATAAGGTGTGATCGGGTGTTGCAGAATATGATAGAGGTGAAAGGCGCGTATCTGTCGCCATTCGTCACAAAAAAAGGGGGACGGAAACGATCTGCTGAATAAAAGGGTTGCAATCCTTGTCTTCACATTGGCTTTGTTTCCGGCCCTGCTGTTTGCGGTGGATTCTGTAGCCGATGTATACATCCCTCCTTCCGACACGGTGAAAGCAAATATAAGGGAGACGGATGTCACTGTGGCGGTGGTGATCGTTGATATCCTGAAAGAAGGAGACATACCCTCCCACAGAGGTCCGGGCTATACGGCATGTCGTGTAAAAGGCTGAGGTTTTTCACAGTTATCGCGGGCCTCTAAGAACGAAGGCGAGATCGTCTTTAGATACCTTGTTGAGGCTGGTATCCATCCACTCCGGCCGGGAACAAGGCACATTGTCAGCCTTACAAAGAAAGGGGGTGATTTCATGGTACCCGATACGGGCTATGTGTTCCCATTCTCCCGCCGGCTCGACGCGTTGTATCAGAAGGCGGCGGAGGTTGTAAGATGAAGATATTGCTTTCAATCCCCTCCCCTTTTGGAGATTTGAACCTTTTTCGTGGATGTTGCCACTTATTAATAAAACCAATGGCCATGCTTTGCTTGCAAAAGCAAGGGGCCAGGCCGGTCTTGCGGTGAAATATTTTTCATGAAAACGGAGGATGCTATGAAGGG
>WFTX01000094.1 GCA_015485235.1 Nitrospirota bacterium
CGTCTGATGAGATGCTGGGGGAATAACTGTCACTATTGCCTTCGTTTCCTGAAGAGTCCACACTCACCCTCACCGTCTCCCCGGTCTGAAGATCATGGACAAAAACATCCCAGTTGCCGTTGGTATCCCCTGTAACAAGGTTGCTGGCGTAGGAGCTAAAAGCCACATACCTCCCGTCTGATGAGATGCTGGGAGACCCACTATAGCTATTACCTTCATTGCCTGAAGAGTCCACACTCACCCTCGCCGTCTCCCCGGTCTGAAGATCATGGACAAATACGTCTGAAACACCATTCGTATCCCCTGTAACCAGGTTGTTGGCGTAGGAACTAAAAGCCACATACCTCCCGTTTGATGAGATGCTGGGAAACTCACTCTTACGATTACTTTCATTGCCTGAAGAGTCCACACTCACCCTCACCGTCTCCCCGGTCTGAAAGTCATGGACAAAGATATCCGTCCGTCCATTGGTATCCCCTGTAACAAGGTTGCTGGCATCGGAACTGAAAGCCACATACCTCCCGTCTGATGAGATGCTGGGATCATAACTATTACTATTGCCTTCGTTTCCTGAAGAATCAAGACTCGCCCTTACGGTATCTCCCTTTGCCGCCATTACATTCCCTGCGCTGTAAAGGCAGAAACACACCCCCAGTACCACATACAGGTACCTCATAATGCCCTCCTTCCTTACATTCCCTACCATCATACAAACTTGGTGAAGGAACCCACTACCCCGACTTGCGGGAATACAAAAGCCATTGCCTGCATTGATGCACATCTGATAAAAAATTCTATGTAATTCAGAGATAGTGTGTCAAGGGTCTTCCACGTCAATCTGAACCAGAACCTTTTGTCCTCTCTGGCGCGCGAAGGGTATACTGCTGCCTGAAAAGCTGTCAACCTCATCTGTATAAGGTAAAAACAGGTGCTCATGCCCTTAACGCTTTCCAGAACCATACCGGATAAATGCGTCACTCCCTTTCCTCCAATAACCTGCCGGAGAGTATCCCCTTTGGCTATAATAAAAGGCGAATCATGAAATCACGACCAGAGAAAGGCGATACGACCAAGAAAGCGGCTGCGCTCAGGTACATCCACGGTGAGGATGAAGCGCCGAAGTTGATCGCCCACGGAAAGGGCTGGCTTGCTGAAAGGATAATAGAGATCGCCAGGGAGCACGGCGTTCCCATAAGGGAGGACAGAAACCTCGTGGAGGTCCTCTCCAGGCTTGATCTCTACGAGGAGATTCCTGAAGAACTTTACAGGGCAGTGGCAGAGATACTTGTCTTTCTCTATAAACTGGGTAAAGAGACCCGCGACAAAGAGGGCGGATAGGTGGAGGGAGGATACACCGGAAGATACCTCGCAGTTGATCTTGCTGAACAGACCTGGGCGGTGGAAGAGACACCGGAAGACCTCTGTAACGAATTCCTCGGGGGACGGGGTTTTGGTGTGGCTATGCTGAGAGGGCACATCACTAAAGACCCTTTTTCACCGGATATGCCGCTCATTATTGCCACAGGTCCGCTTGTGGGCACTCCTTCACCGACCTCGGGCCGGTTCTCTGTGATATCCCGTTCTCCCCTTACTGGAACCGTCTTTGACTGCTCTGTAGGAGGAAGGTTCGGGACCCGCCTCAAGAAGGTGGGGTTCGATTTTGTGGTCTTCACAGGGACTTCACCTGACTGGGTAAGGGTGGATATAACCAGAGAGGGCGTAGTATTTAATCCTGCCCATGAACTTGCCGGTCTTTCAACCGGCGAGGTTATGAAGCACCTTGATAAAGACCTGTCCTATGGCCTGATAGGACCTGCTGGGGAGAGATTCGTAAGCTTTGCCTCCATTGTCTTTGACGGCCACTATCTTGCCGGGCGGGGAGGCCTCGGTGCGGTGATGGGTGCAAAGCACCTCAAACTGATAACCGTCAGAGGCGACGGGGCTGTGAGGGTATATTCAGAGGAGAAACTCAAAAAGGCCCGTGAGAATGTGATGAGGCTTCTCAGGGCCACGCCTGCGATATTCGGTGAGTTCGGCCTCAGCAATTTCGGCACAGCCGCCCTGGTGGACCTGATCCACGCCCGGCGGATGGAACCCACCATGAACTTCCGGCAATCCTTCTTTCCGGATTCTGGAAAATACTCAGGCTACAGGATGAAGACCGTCTACGACACGAAAAAGACCGGGTGTGCAGGCTGTCCCATCCTCTGCAAGAAGCAGGGAAGTGGCGGTGAGGTAATCCCGGAGTTTGAGACCGCCTCCCACTTCGGTGCCCTCAATGAAAACAATGACCTCTCAAGTATCGTGGAGGCAAACCATCTCTGCAATGATTACGGGCTTGATACCATATCCACTGCCTCCACCATAGCCTGCTACTCGGAGATACAGGGCAGGAGTTTTTCTCCTGAAGAACTCCTCAGTCATATAAAACTGATTGGCGAAAGAGAGGGCATTGGCGATGCCCTTGCAGAAGGTTCCCTGCGATACGCCGGGAGCCAGGGGGTTCCTGAACTCAGCATGACTGTAAAGGGGCTTGAACTTCCAGCCTATGACCCGCGGGGTGCCTACGGGATGGCCCTTGCCTATGCCACCTCCAACAGGGGGGCCTGTCACCTGAGGGCCTATCCCATAAGTTACGAGATCCTCCGGAAGCCTGTGGCAGTCAACCGGTTCTCCTTTGAGGGCAAGGCCCGGATGGTGAAGATCTCCGAGGATATGAACGCAGTGATAGACTCCCTCACTGCCTGCAAGTTCGTCTTCTTCGGTGCCTCCCTTGAGGAGTATGCAGAGGTCCTGAACGCAGTTACAGGCACCTCACATGATGTCCAGTCCCTCCTTGCAATCGGGGAGAGGATCTGGGATATTGAGAGAGAGATGAACAGGATGAACGGGTTTACCTGGAAAGACGATAACCTCCCGGAGAGGTTCTTCAGGGAAGCAGGCTACGAAGATGAGAAAGTGGTGATCCCGCCGATTGACCGGGATGCCTTCCTTGATGCACTCCGGAGATACTACAGGATACGGGGATATGAAGAATCTACTGAATAAGTACCTCCGTAAGCTCTCCCTTCAGGGCCTGGCAAGGCCGGAGGATATAGCGTTCCTCGGGATAGACGATCAGGTCTTTATCGCCGGTGGCCTTCTTGATAAGAAGCCCCTTCTCAGGGAACCGCTCCTTGAGGTTACAGAACGGATGAACATCAATTCCCTCCTCCTTGCCATTCCGACAGAGCCGATGAGGAGCATAATAGACGAACTCCTCCATTGGGGGAGAACCGGAAACGGTCTGCTCCTGCCCCGCGACACAGAGACACGGACATTCCTGCATGACATACCTGTAGTAACAGGTCTTAAGCCGGATGATATAGTGGAGGCCCTTTCTCACAGAAAGTCTGTTATAGTGGAATCCATGGGAGGAATAGTCACATACGGGACCATATCACCTGAACAGGCCTTCGTCTTCATGAGTTCCACCTGCTTCTCCCTCTTCGTGAAGTACTTTCACGATCACCTGAAGTATCTGAAAGAGACGAAGGGGAGGGATGAATACGCTGAGGCCAGGATGAGGAGATTCAGAATGATAGGGAGGATGGTCAATCCACCGGATCGGAGAGGAATAGACTATTCACCTCTTGAGTCGGAAGATGTACATAAGGCGATAGTTGCTGCCGGGAAGTTACTTGTGGAAAAGGGGCTCGTGGATTCCTATTTCGGAAACATCTCTGCCTTCCGGGACGGAATCATCTACATCAGCGAGACAGCCTCATCCCTTGAAGAACTTGAAGATGCCATAGATGAGGTCCCCATGGATGGCTCATCCTCTGTGGGTATAACCGCCTCTTCTGAACTCCCTGCCCACAGGGCTGTCTATGGCAAGGGCAGACACCGGTTCATCCTTCATGGCCATCCCAGGTTCACCGTTATCGGCTCGATGCTCTGTGAAAGGGATTGTGATGACCCGGACCTCTGCTACCGGGGATGTCCTGAGGAGAGGGAAATCTGCGGGGTTCCGATAGTTTCAGGAGAGGTGGGAGCCGGACCCTATGGGATCGTAAATACCGTCCCCAGGGCACTGGAGAGCACTGATGCCGTGATCGTCTACGGCCACGGGATATTCACTGCCGGAGAGGATTCCTTCAGGATGCCCTTCATGAAAATGATGGAAATAGAACGGTATGCCATGGAGGAGTATTTCAGACAGGTGGATGCCTTCCATCAAAAGCGGTAAAGTGGGCATAAAAGATGGATATCGGCAGGGGGTGTCGATACGACTAAAATTCCCTCACGGGCCTTCCAACGCAAGGGGATTTATCGGCATTTCCGTACATATTGAAGACACCCTGCGGTTTGCCGCAGCGTGTCTTCTTTAAGGTATGATTCCCCCGGATTATCGAGACAGGGGGAGAAGGCTCTGCGAGTGTATACCCCCTGCCTCCTGGAAAGCAAGGTATAATCAGGAAGCAGAGAACTGATATAATGTCAATATGGAAAGGATAAGGAAGATATGCGAGAAGTTCGGCATTTCTCTCTGCTATCTTTTTGGTTCTCAGGCTGGGAAGGGCCTTGCTTTGCTTGAAGGCCGGGAAGTGGATGTAACAGACCCTGAATCTGATATTGACTTTGCCGTTCTTTTTAAAAATATCCCGGATAATCCACTGAAGACCTATGCAAGGCTGAGCATGGAACTTCAGGATACGGTCAGTCCGTTCAGAGCCGACCTGCTCTTTCTTCATGAAGTTGATCATCTTATCCAACTGGAGGCTATAAGGGGGATATGTGTCTATTCAGAATCTGATGCTATCAGGGAAGAGTACGAAGACAGGGTTTTAATGTTTGCTTCAGATGAACTGGTGATAATGAAAAAGAATGAAAAGGACCTTTTTGAACTGATTAAAAATGACTTATAAACTCAATACAAAGTTAATCGAGGACAGGCTTGGTTTTATTGTAAAGGCCCTCTCCAGGCTTGAGAAACTCTCGCGTCTCGGCAGGGAAGAATTTCTCTCTGGAGACAATCCTGCCATTGCGGAAAGTTATCTGCGGAGGGCTCTTGAGGCAATATTTGATACGGGAAGACATATCCTTGCAAAAAAAGAAGGACAGGGAATAGTGGAATATAAAGAAATCGCAAGGACCCTGGGCAAACGAGGCATTATAAGCAAGGAGTGTTCAGAGAGTCTAGTCCTGATGGCAGGCTACCGGAACAGGCTTGTCCACTTCTATCATGAAGTGGAAGACGCTGAACTATATGAAATCCTCCAGGCAAATCTTACAGATATCAAGAGATTTCTCAGGGACATAAAAGACTTTCTCATTGAGTACAAAAAAACGCAGAAAGACATCTGAGGCAGTCAGAAAAATTTATAATCTCCTCTTTGACTCCTACGGCCCCCAGCACTGGTGGCCGGGGGATGGTCCCTTCGAGGTGATGGTCGGCGCCATCCTTACCCAGAACACCAACTGGTCCAATGTGGAGCGGGCGATCAACAACCTCAAAAATGCCGGTCTGCTCGATCCAGCCTCCCTTAACAGAATCAGTGAAAAGAGGCTTGCCGAACTGATAAGACCTGCCGGTTATTTCAACATAAAGGCCCGGAGGCTGAAGGCTTTTCTGGAATACTTCGTAGAGGAATACCATGGCGAACCGGAGAGGATGAAAAAAGAGGCCCTCGATACGCTCAGATCAGAACTTCTCAATGTAAAGGGAATAGGCCCTGAGACAGCAGACAGCATACTCCTGTATGCACTGGACAAACCCATATTCGTGATAGATGCCTACACAAAAAGGGTGCTCCTCCGCCACGGCCTGATCGATGAAAGTGCTGATTACTCAGACAGCCAGGAGATCTTCCACAGGGCACTTCCCAGGGATGTAAGCCTCTTCAATGAGTATCACGCCCTCTTTGTAAAAGTGGGGAAGGAGCAGTGCAGACCCAGACCCCGGTGTGAGGGATGTCCTTTATTTAAGCTTCTTCCTTAAGAACTCCACCACCACATACCCCCCGCAGGGTGGTGAGGGGTTTCCCTCCCTGTAGTCACATCCGTCAACAAGGAACTCGCAGTGTTTGCAGATGTTCTCCATTATCCAGTCATCCTCGGAAAAGTCAGGCTCCATCTTTTCAGGAAGTCCGGTCAGGTCCTCCGGTGAGAAGTGCTCCATAAGAAACCTGTATGTTCCGCAGAGGAACTCATCTTTGCCTTCCTTGTAAAAGACACACTGGGCACGACAGATCTCACCGGTGTATCCTTCCTCTTTTCTTTGTTCAGTCATTCATTCAACCGTAACAGTTGTATAAACTTTCATACTCCCAAGGCAGGGGATATCCCCTCACAGGCTCCTATTTATGCAACGTTAAGGTTTATTATATCAGACTCTGCCGGTACAAGGGAGCACTGATGGGGGCTGGCCAGGCATACCCTCATCCACCAAGCAGTATAACCAGCGATCGGCCGATCAGATAGAGGGCGAAGAGAAACAGGAGAACTGCCGAGACAGTGCTCATCTTCATTATAAACCTCTCGGGGATTGACCTGTGGAGCCAGAAGAGTGTGAAGGAGAGGATGGCAGGATAGGCGAACATCCCCAGGCCGCCTACGGCCAGGACCTCTATTGCTGTGGTCCTGTCGAAGACCTTTACCAGACCGAGAGTATAGAGGAAGCGCTCCCCGAGCAACCACCATAGAATCATGAGGGGATTGGAGAAGGCCAGGACAAGACCGGTGAAGAAGGCCCGTCCCCTGTGCCTGGCAAGCCTGGAGCGTTCCCTGACCTCCACCTGCCTGAGCCCCTGGCTGAAAAGTCCGTAGGCAAGAAAGACCACGAATACTCCTCCAATGAGCCAGAACCATGCCATCACCACCCTTTCCCTGAGGACTGGGAAGAGCCCGAAATAGGCAAGGACTCCGTAGCACAGATCCCCTGTGAGTGCACCCAGCGAGACAAGGAGCGCTGCCCTTATATGCCCGTGAAGGGCCCGCCTTGCCGCCTCCACCTGGACCGCCCCTACAGGGATGGCACTGATGAAGCCAAGGGAGAAGGTTGCCAGTATGAAAAGAATGTATCTCAACACTCTCGACAGGGTCAGGTCCTTGCCAGTCCTGTCTTTGTGGCTGTCTCTGAAACAGCAGCCGCGACGGCATGGACGACACCCCTGTCAAAGATGCTCGGTATGATATAATCCTCGTGGAGTTCCTGGTCCGTTATACAATGGGCCATCGCCTTGGCGGCAGCGATCTTTATCTCGTCATTCACTCCCCTTGCCCTTACGTCCAGAAGCCCCCTGAAGATACCCGGAAAACTGAGCATATTGTTTATCTGGTTCGGAAAGTCCGACCTTCCAGTGGCAAGCACTCTCACGTGGGGCAATGCCTCCTGGGGAGAGATCTCCGGGTCAGGATTGGCAAGGACGAAGGCAACGGGGTTCCTGGCCATACCCTTCAGGTCTTCCACGGTTACTGTGTCAGGACCGGAAAGCCCAATCAGAACATCCGCTCCTTTCAGGGCCTCGCTGAGGGGACCCTTCACCCCTTCGGGGTTGCTCTTCAGGGCAAGCCTCCGCTTATAGGGGTTCATCCCCTTCCTCCTTCCCCTGTAAAGGGTCCCTCTCCTGTCACAGACGATCAGATTCCGGATACCGTATTTAATGAGCATCATCGCCGTTGCATACCCGGCGGCTCCAGCCCCGACAACCACTACCTTGAACTTTCTGATGTTTTTACTGAAGAGCCTCCCCACATTTATCATGGCCGCAAGCACCACTATGGCTGTCCCGTGCTGGTCGTCATGAAAGACAGGGATATCAAGTTCCTTGCTCAGCCGTTCTTCTATCTCAAAACATCGTGGAGCCGAGATGTCTTCCAGATTGATCCCCCCGAAGGTGGGGGCGATATGCTTCACGGTCCGAATTATCTCATCAGGCACTTCTGTTCCGAGTATGACGGGAAAGGCATCCACCCCGGCAAACTCCTTGAAGAGCATCGCCTTGCCCTCCATTACGGGTAATGCCGCTTCCGGACCAATGTTCCCAAGGCCGAGTACCGCCGTTCCATCAGTCACAATCGCCACGCTGTTACCCTTGATCGTATATCTGTAAACATGCTCCTTGTGGGCATGGATGTCCATACAGACCCTCGCCACTCCCGGTGTGTAGACCTTGGAAAGCTCGTTTCTGTCCCGCACGGGGAACTTGCTCCTTATCTCAATCTTCCCACCCTTGTGGGCTGAAAAAGTCCTGTCCATGACCCGCTTCACCTTAACGCCCGGGACCTTTCTCACGGCCTTCACGATCTCCCGTTCGTGCTCCTCATCCCGGGCATTCACGGTGACATCCCTCACAATCCGTCCCTTTTCAACCCGGACTATATCAACCGAGCCGAGGTCTCCTCCTGCCTCGCTTATAGCGGTAGCTACCCGTGCGAACATGCCAATCCGGTTGTCAATCTCGACCCTGACCGTTATGCTGTACCCAGGACTTGTAGAACGTATCATCTTCCTGCCTCCCTTGGTATCCTTTCCAGACCGGCAAGGATACTGGTAAAATAAATGATGACCCTATTTTAGCATACCGGCTCAGGGGATCTGCCTTTTGGAGCAGCTCCCGGGGGCGGTAACCTTTGCCGGTGACAAGAAAGGCCCTTCATTCCATGAAAAGCCTTGAACAGGCACTGATCAATGAGACGGCCCGTGAGAAGGTCCGGGTACTGGGTGTTGAATACATCCACATAAAGTTTGTAAACGACGACGACCTGTATCTTACGAGGCATGGCCTCCCTTTTATCGAGACTTTGAACCCTCAGAACTTCGTCCTCGACAGGAAATGGTTTGAGGCCAACTCTGTCCGGCTTTCCGGGACGAGTTGCCTCTACCGGATCAGGACAAAGCCTGTCAACGGCGTGCAGAAGGATATCGTGCTGAAGTGGAACAGGATGGGGCAGGAGGTGCCTGATCCTGAAAAGAACGACCACCTGATCTTTGCTGAGTTCAACAGCCCCTTTGAGGAGTTCTCCCTGGTCACGGAACTCCGGCGTGCGATGAAGAGGTCCTCATCGGAGATACTCATCCAGAAACCTCTTGCCATCTATGTGCCCGGCGATACGGTGGAGTTCTGGCAGACTGGGAGGAAGATGATGAAGATGAAGCAGAAGCTCCTGACCCATACGGAGATCGAGCTGGACATGAACCGCTCCTATGCTGTCATTTATGAATGGATCGAGGGGATAGATGCCTCGGAGGCCTACATAAAGGGGCTCCTTGAGAAGGAGTTTGTAGAGCAGCTTCTGAGAAAGACCCAGTCCCGGCTGAACGAGAGGGGTTTCAATGTGAGGGACAACAAGGCCCACCACATAATCGTCCGGCCCCTCAAGAGCGGGAACCTCAAGACTACCCGGAAGGGCGAACTCTTCTACGGCCTGATAGACTTTGAGCTACTGGAGAGAACTCCGGGAGAGGAGGAACTTGTCAGAAGGAAAAGACGCGTCGATTATCTTAAACGTCAGCGGGACCGCTTCAGGGCCAAACCTGCCAGAAAGTCACTGCCCCATCTTAAGCATATCCAGTTATTTGGTGTGGACTATATCTACGGACATGTTGAAAGCACAAAGGGCAGGCTCTGGGTGGTTGGAAGAGACCCTTACCTTTTTGATTATTTCCTGCCTGAACGATGGGAGAGCACGCCCAGGACCAGAATATCTGCGTACAGCCAGATGTACTATACCGTTACCAAGGACAATGTCCATCTTGTCTGGAAACTCTCCAGGGTGGGCCTTCTTCCGGATATGGACCCCTTCAAGGATGACGAGAAGAAGATACTTGAGTACGGCTACAACAGTCCCTTCGAGGAATTCGCCCTTGCTGTGGACCTATCCAGGAAGGGTTTGCATACCATATACCCCCGGGCTATTTACATGACCGGCAACCGGACGGAGATCTCAGGCGAACTCTTCGACAACAGCCGTTTTGAAAGCCATCAGGGCCTTTTCACACCTGACGGCCTTCCGGTACTTCAGAAAAACCGGGATTATATTACCATATGGGGATACTGGAACGGCCCGGATGAAAAACTGGTAGCCCAGGACGGAGATTATTACGAGGGTATCGATGCCCTCAGGGCATACAGGGAGGGGATCATTGAAAGGGATGAATACATAGTTCTGCTGAAGCTTGCGCGGGACCGGCTTCTCGAGGTTGGGGTGGAAGACCTCAACCTCAGGGGGAATCATATCCTTCTCTCCCTGGACAGCAGAAGAAGGCTGATCAGGGACTCTCAGGGGCTCCCGGAAATCCGGATATGTAATTTCGAATTTCTCAAAAGGCTCTGAGGTTCCGGCCCCTTTAACGGAAGAACTGGATTATGTACCTGCCGGCCACTATCAGTATTACTATGGCCAGTATCAGTTTTATCACCCGTTCAGGCATGTATCTCTGAACACGCGCCCCAAGGTACATACCGCAGAGGCCGCCAAGGCCGAAGAGGATTCCCAGGAGCCAGTCTGGTGGAGCGGTCACGCCGCCGGTCACCGGCACAAGTGAGTATACCGCAATTCCTGCAAATGACGTTATGAATGTTCCCATAAGTGCTGCCCCGGCGACTGCATGGACGGGGAGGCCAAAAACAGAGACGCAGAACGGTGCTATGATCGCCCCGCCGCCGATGCCGTAAATACCTCCTATCACTCCCACTACGGCCGCGAGCATGAACATGGCCGGGAGACTGAAGGAGACCTCTTTGCCGGCAAAGGAAAAAGAAACGGTCCTCAGTGCATACCTTATGTTTTCTATCTTGAGCGGCCCTGCAACTGATCCTCTCTGTCCACCCGCCTTTCTTACGATTCCCTGGACCAGCCGGACACCGATATACAGAAGCACCATACCCACAAAGAACTTGAAGGAGCGCGGGTCCGGCATAAGCCTCATCCGCACGATATACCCGATCAGCACGCCCGGCAGCGTCCCTGCTACAATCACCCACGTAAGGGGCCAGCACATCCTTCCCTCGCGGATGTACCGGTAAACCCCGCCGGGGATCCCCACGAGATTATAAAGAAAGTTGGTTGAGCTTACGGATGGGGAAGTAAAGCCGAGTACGCTCATCTGGAAGGGAAGGATAAGGAATGCACCGGAGACCCCTGCCATGGAAGTAAAAAACGAGATTGCAAACGCCACAAGGGGAGGCAGAAACCACCAGGTCTCGATGCCTGCCACAGGGAAGGTGATTTTAAGAAACTCCGTCATATCCACTTAACCCGGCATTACACATACCGGGATTTTATAAAAAGCCCTTAAGTTAAGGCAAACTCGACACATTCCGGATCTTCTCCACAGCATACTAACGTTGCATAAAACAACAAGAGTTGCTATATGCAACAAACAATGGTATAATTATCCATGTTTTTCAGAAAGAGCAGCCTGAGGAGCAAGATTATTGCAGGGTATATTGCAGGCCTCCTGATAATACTTGCCTTTGCAACCTTTATTTTTTCAAACCTGATATTCCTTGAAGGCCGGATCCGGTTCTTTACGGTGATTACGCGGTTCGTTGATACGGTTCTTGAAGTCAGGCGGTATGAAAAGAACTACTTCCTTTACCGGAAGGGGGATGACTTCGAAAAGGCCCTCGAGTATATTGATAACGCTGTCAAGCTGATGCAGGAAAACCGGAAGATGTTCGATGCTGTTCAACTTGGACCTGTCATGGCTGGGGATACTCTGAAATCGACCTCTGAGATCGCAACGCAGATGCTTACTGAGTACCGGAAGTTGCTTCAGGGCACCACCTCTGAAGAAGGTGAATTCAAAACACTTCAGGCCGGAGTGAGGAGGGCCGGACGTGAACTTACAGAACTGGCAGAATATCTCGCCCGGTCGGAGAGGCAGATAATCAATGAGACCATTGTCTTTACCCAGAAAAGCCTTATCGGTGCGGTGGTGATATTCTTTGCCGGAACGATTTTCATTGCCTTTCTGGTCTCTGCGATTGTGATAAAACCTCTGAAGGAGCTGGAACTGAGCATGGACAATATCGCCTCCGGGAGACTGGAGATGCTCCCTATAAGCTCAGAGGACAAGGAGATAGTCTCACTCAAGAATGCCTTTGAAAGGATGATTAAGGAGATATTCTCCCAGAGGGACATCATCCGGTCGGAGAAACTCACCTCCCTTGGCACCATGCTTGCCGGCATCGCCCATGAAATAAACAACCCTCTCTCCAACATATCCACATCAGCTGAGATCCTTGCAGAAGAACTGTCCGGTGGTGATATGGAGTTCAAGAGGGATCTGATTGACCAGATAATCCAGGAGACGGACAGGGCGCGGGACATAGTCAGGTCTGTCCTTGAGTACACAAGGGAGAGGGAGTTCAAGATAGAACCCACAAACGTTTCATCCCTTGTCTCCGAGACAATGCGTTTCATAAGAAGTGACATTCCGCCGCACATTACTGTACGGATAGATGTGCCTGAGAACCTGAGCATTACTGTGGACAAGCAGAAGTTTCAGCATGCCCTTCTGAACATTCTCAAGAATGCCATAGATGCCATGTCTGACAGGACCCGTGAGGGCAAGCTCTCCATAAAGGCCCATGCCTCTGATAAGAGATGGGTGACGATAGAGATTTCCGATACAGGCATGGGCATTGATGAGGACTCCCTCCCCAAGATCTTCGATCCCTTCTTTACGACAAAGGATGTAGGCAAGGGTACGGGGCTGGGGCTTTTCATATCCCACAACATAATCGAACAGCACGGAGGGAGTATAGACGTAGAAAGTACCCGTGGGAAGGGGACAACCTTTACCATAACACTGCCTGCGGAGAGGAGAGAGATATGAGCAAGAAAGGAAAGGTTCTCATAGTGGATGATGAAAAGATTGCGATCAGGAACCTGGAGCATGTGCTTAAAAAGGAGGGCTATCTCGTGAAGAGTACCACAAGTGGCCAGAACGCCCTCAAGATACTGGCACGGGATAGCTTTGATGTGGTGCTGACAGACCTGAAGATGGAAAAGGTCGACGGAATGCAGCTACTGAAACGGACCAAGGAGCTGAATCCCGACACCGAGGTTATCATGATAACCGGCTATGCCACGGTCGAGACAGCAATAGAGGCAATGAAGTTTGGTGCCTACCACTATCTGACCAAGCCCTTCAAGCTTGACGAGGTCCGGAAGGTTGTGAGGGAAGCCGCAGAAAAGGTGCTCCTGAAGAAGGAGAACAGACTGCTCAGAGAAAAGCTCGAGTCCGTCACGGATAGGGTTACGGTCATTACCCAGGACCCCCAGATGCTGAGAATCCTGGATACGGCAAGGGAGATCGCCCCTACGGACTGTAACGTACTGATTACAGGAGAGAGCGGTACAGGCAAGGAGGTTTTTGCACGGTACATCCACAGTTACAGCAAGAGGGCAGAGAAACCCTTTATAGCCGTCAATTGCGGGGCCTTTACAGAGGAACTCCTGGCCAATGAACTATTCGGCCATGAGAAGGGCGCCTTTACGGGTGCTACGGTGCTCAAGAACGGCTTGATAGAGATGGCCTCTGAGGGTACCCTCTTTCTTGATGAGATAACGGAGATGAGCCCCTCCATGCAGGTGAAGCTCCTCAGGGTCATCCAGGAGAGGGAGTTCTATCGTATAGGCGGCAGGGAGCCTGTCAAGATAAATGTCCGTTTCATTGCAGCCACCAACAGGAACATCCAGGATGTCCTGGAAAGTGGTGATCTCAGGCAGGACCTCTATTACAGGCTGAACGTGGTAACCTTCTACCTGCCGCCCCTTTCGGAAAGGAAAGGCGATGTACCTCTTCTTTGCTATCACTTTCTGAAGAAGTATGCAACCCTGATGGAAAAGGACGTCCGTGAGATCTCCGGGGATGTGTTAAATCTCCTCTCAGGCTACACCTTCCCTGGCAATATAAGGGAACTGGAAAATATTATCGAGCGGGCTGTGGCGCTTTGCAAGGGGGATACCATAGAGATTGCCCACCTGCCTGAAGACCTCCGGGGGTTCAACATAAAGACCTTCAGGACATCCGAAGGCAGAATGCCGTCACTGGAGGAACAGGAAAAGAACTATATCCTCTGGGTCCTTAGTGAGGCAGGGGGAAACAAGTCAGAGGCGGCAAGGATCCTCGGGATAGACAGGGTTTCCCTCTGGCGAAAACTGAAGAGATACGGTATAGACACCTGACCTGTTGCAATCAGCAACGATTTATCCTTGCCAAAAAACCTCCTTTGCAAAAATCATCTTTAATAACAATATGTTACCTTTCTGGCATCCATCTTGCTTCCTTTAGGGTGACGACGGAAAACAAACAGTGAACACTCAACCTAAAGGAGGTATTAGATGAAACGGTTTATCAAGGATTTCGAGGACTCAATGGCAGCAGCTGCCTTTGCAGAGGCCGGTGAATTCAAAACGGCCCGTAATATCCTCAATGAGATGGGAGAAGCCAGGGAGGAGATGAAGGCCGTGCAGGTAAAGGATGAGAGGATTGAATCCTTAATGAAAAAGCATGACCGGACCGAAGAGGCCATTGTATTTGCCCAGGCGGGGGAGCATGAGTATGCAAGGGAGTTGATGAAGAAGACGGAAGAGGAGAGGAAGAAGATACTTATTGTGGGTGGAGAAGAGGGTTTTTCTGAAAAGCTCATCCATTATGCCATAAGCATGGCTGAGAGGATGAACCACGATATCGTTGCCTTGAATGTGATTCCCGTGGGCAGAAGGCTCTTCTCCTTTCTTAACGAGAAGGTGAAGGATGAACTCAGGCGGGATGCAGAAGCTGCAGTGGAGACATTCAGGCAGAAGGCTGCGGAGAGTGGAGTAACCTTTGATCACACGGTAAAGTTCGGTGATTTCGACCGGGCGATCCGTGAGGCCCACAGAGAGCACAAGAGGATTTCCTTCGTACTGGCAGAGCCTGAACAGCTCGCTGAGAGGGAAAGTTCCAGAAAGGCAAGCAGCATTCCTGTGTTCTGTCTGGCACAGGAGTCCTGATTCTTATCTCTCCCGGAGGGAGACACTCTCTGCCCTCCGGGAGACCTCCCGTCTATAATTCCGTTATATAATTGAAGGGTAATTTTCTGCTGTAACTCGGGCACCTCAGAGGTTTGCCCCTTTTTTGTGTAGAATATAGAAAAAAATGGAAAATTCTTTGTGAAGGAGGATCTGGATGCTAACAGGTGAGATGATTACTGTCATGGCTGTGCTTGTAGCAGCTGTCTTTCTGTTCATTGTTGAATGGGTCAGGGTCGATGTGGTGGCCATCATCGTGATGGTCACCCTTCCTCTGCTCGGCCTTGTCAGTGGCGATGAGGCCTTCATGGGTCTAAGCAGCAACGCCGTCATATCCATTATAGCCGTCATAATCATTGGGGCCGGCCTTGACAGGACGGGGATAATGAACAAGGTGGCAAAGCCTATTACAAAGCTTGCCGGGAACAGCGAGTCCCGGCTGATAACCTTTGTCTCCGCCACCGTTGCGGTTATTTCATCATTCATGCAGAACATCGGGGCGGTGGCGCTTTTTCTTCCTGCTACCCAGCGTGTATGCAAGAAGGTGAACATATCACCCTCGAGGGTGCTTATCCCCATGGGGTTTCTCGGCATCATAGGCGGGTGTCTGACCCTTGTGGGCTCAAGCCCCCTCATACTGCTGAATGACCTCATGGCACCGAAGGGGCTGGAGCCCTTCGGACTCTTCGATGTTACCCCTGTGGGCGTGACACTGGTGATAGCAGCACTGGCCTACTTCATACTTATCGGCCGTTTCATTCTGCCCAAGGGGGGAGGCTCTGAGAGCAAACAGTTAATCGACTTCGGCAAGATCTACTATACCGCTGACGGGCTCTATGAACTCAGGGTGCCCGAGGGGTTCGACTCCTCAAAACCCCTTGAAGAGATGAACATAAGGGCCGAGTACCTTGTGACGGTTGTGGCCGTTGCAAAGCACAGGGAGGAGCGGAAGTACTTTGCACCCAAGCGGGACATGAAGCTCGCGCCGGGTGACGATATAGCAGTGCTCGGGCCTGAAGAGAATGTAAAGCGCTTTGCCCAGGACTATGGAATGCAGTTGAAGGAGAGGCTTGAGACCTTTGAAGAGGAACTCTCCTCAAGCTCAGCCGGACTGGTGGAGGCCATAGTCCCGCCACGGTCCGAGATTGAGGGAAAGACCCTCAGGGAGATTCACTTCCGGGAGAAGTACCAGGTAAATCCCGTTGCCATCAGGAGGAGGGACAGGATCTATTACGCCGGGCTATCCGACCTTGAGCTTCAGTCAGGGGACATCCTCCTCCTTCAGGGCCTCTGGGAGAAGTTTGCCATCCTCCGGGATGCCGAGGTGATGACATTCATCACACCCTTTGAGGCAGAGGTGATGAAGACCCACAAGGCAAAGGCTGCACTGGTCTGCTTCGGGATCGCCCTTGTCCTTGTCATCTCCGGAAAGATCAAGCTCTCCGTGGCACTGATGACCGGCGCCCTCGGGATGATTCTCACGGGTGTGCTCACCATTGACGAGGCCTACCATGCAGTGGACTGGCGGACGGTCTTCCTCCTTGGCGGGCTGATACCCCTTGGAGTGGCTGTCGAGAAGACGGGGACTGCAGCCTATATAGCAAACATGGTGCTTGATCTCATAGGCGACGTCTCCCCAGTGGTGCTTCTTACGGTCATAGGGATACTGACATCGATCTTCACCCTCGTAGTCTCAAACGTGGGTGCAACGGTCCTTCTTGTTCCCCTGGCGATAAACATGGCCCTCGGCGCAGGGGCAGACCCCAGGATGGCTGCCCTGACCGTTGCAGTGGCTGCATCCAATACCTTTGTCCTTCCCACACACCAGGTTAATGCCTACATAATGGGTCCCGGAGGCTACCGGACGGTGGATTACATAAAGGCAGGTTCGGTTATGACATTCCTCTACCTTGTGGTCATGATCGGTGCAATGGCCATGTTTTACGGTCTTTCCGGATAGCCGGCCATAAAGCAAGAAAGCGGGCCCCATGGGGCCCGCTTTCTTTACTCTGCCTTTTCTTACGGTTGCATAAATATTCCCCGAGGCAGGGGGTATACACTCGCAGAGCCTTCTCCCCCTGTCTCGATAATCCGGGGGAATCATACCGTAAAGAAGACACGCTGCGGCAAACCGCAGGGTGTCTTCAATATGTACGGAAATGCCGATAAATACCCTTGCGTTGGAAGGCACCGGAGGGTATGCCCCCCCGCCTGACCTTATGTGCTTGCAACGTTTAGGTTTTCTTAACTGTTCTGTCTCAGTGTCCTACCGCGATCAGCCCGCTTGCCGCCACGAGGAGCACCACTATCTGTACGAGAAGTATAACCACGTAGGGAGTGTCCTTTTTCTTCAGGTATGCAGGCAGGACCGCTATCATGCATACCAGTGTTGCTGCCGCCAGCAGGATGATTCCCACAAAGCTCACCATGTCACCATGATTCAGAAGGGGAACCCAGTTCCAGCCCGTGGGCATGCCTGTCTTCTCAACGAATTCATGGACCCTTAGCCCCCAGTATTCCGGGATTTTATCGACGGGCACTATGCTCGGCAGAACCCCGAGGACGTAGACGAAAAAGCCCAGGATGAGAATGGCCAGCCCGCTCAGGCTCACCTTCTGGAGAATTGATGCATATTTCAACTGTTCTTCTGATGGTCTTGTTCCGTTACTCATGATATCACCCCCATATTCCTAAACCTTTTAATAACGCCCTGAGGCCAGCAAGGAAGAGAAAACTCACCACAATCCATTTTACCGCCTTTGGCTTTGCCTTGGCCAGTATCTTCACCCCGATCCTCGTCCCGAGCATCATCCCGGCAACGGATGGGACGGCGATCAACGGAAGTACCGCTCCCTTGTTCACATACACCCAGGCAGCGGCAGTATCAGTGATTGAGAGGAGAAAGACGCTCGTTGCAACGGAGATCTTAAGCGGCGCACCGAGGAGCAGGTTCAGAACCGGTACGTTAGCCCAGCCAGCCCCGAGGCCGAACATTCCGGCCATGAAACCGATCAGTATGAAAAGAATCAGACCCAGTGGCGTCCTGTGGATCTTCCAGTCTATCTCCTTGCCCTGGGATTCTTCAAAATAGATACCCGAGATCCTGAGTGCCGAGGAGAGGGCATCGGCCTTCTTCACCTCCGGGAAGTCCGATCTCTTCGCAGTTGCCATGATGACGACGATGGCGATGATGGTGCCTCCCAGGGCGGTCTGGACCACATTTGTAGGAAGGGCAAGGCCCACCATTGCTCCAAAGATGGAGCAGGTTGAGGCGATAAGGGCCATCGGAAGGGCCAGCCTCAGGTTTGCAAGCCCCCTTCTCAGGAGTCCCGGACCTGCAGAGAGTGCCCCGGAGAGGGCGACAAGCAGCCCGGCGCCCCTGACAAAATCGAGGTTGAAGGGGAAGAAACTGCTCACTATCGGGACAAAGAGCACGCCGCCGCCGACACCGGCCACAACGGCCAGGATCCCGAGGAGAAAGGTAAAGACAAAGAGTATTATGGGCCACATCCACCAGGCAAGGTTTGAGCCCTTTTCTGCAACCTCCCCTGCCTCCTCGCAGAACCCCAAGCCTGACAGGAGCAGGGTTGCCGTTAGTACGATCAGTACCGAGAGGAAAACTCGCCAGCTTTTTGACATCTCATCCGCCTCCTTCTTGTATCTGCTATAGGTGTTTAAATCTGCAACAAGAATGTTACAAAAGACAACTGGGGTGTATGATACTCCCATGGCCAGGATTATGTCAATAAAATGGCGATTTTTTATTTTAATAGTATGTGAAAGGTTTCCTTATGAAGAGGCCCATCAAGCCATATCTGTGGCAGTCAGCATGTACTTTCCGTCAGAACTTGAGCACATAATAACGCAACCAGACATATACCATGGAGAGTGCGACGGTGAGTATCATCACCGGCATGCCGTAGAGCATGAACTTGACAAAGGAGATCTTCTTGCCGGCCCTTTCCGCCAGGCCCACTACAATCACATTCGCCGAGGCGCCGATGGCCGTCCCGTTACCACCAAGGCAGGCACCAAGGGCCAGTGACCACCAGAGGGGCATCAGTTCAGGGTTGTGCAGGAGCTGAATGCCCTGAAGATTGGGCCAGATCTGCTTTGCCATATCTATAATCAGCGGGTTCATGGTGGCTACATAGGGGATATTGTCCACAAAGGCTGAGGCAAAGGCGGAAAACCACATCACGAGCATGCTGGTGGCGAACATGTTTCCGTGGGTGATGGCAAGGACCTTCACGGACATCCACTTGATAAGCCCTACCTTCACCACACCACCGATTATAATGAATAAGCCCATGAAGAAGAATATGGTAGGCCATTCCACCTCTGCAAGATAGTGGTGGGGGTCATGGGTCCGGGAAAGAAGCAGAAGAAGCCCTGCTCCGAAGAGGGCCACCGTGGCAGGCTCGTAATTGAGCATGCCGTGGAAGACAAACCCGAGAATCACAATGCCAAGGACAAAGAGTGACTTCTTCAGCATCAGGGGATCCTTTATCGCCTCCCGCTCGTTCATCTCAAGGACTCGCTTCTTCAGTTCAGGTTTTACATGAAGCCTTTTACCAAAGACCACCTTCAGCACCAGAAGAAAGATCGCCATGATGACGATTATGGCAGGGGTAAGATGATATATAAAGGCCATGAAGTCCAGCTTGGCCTTGGATGCTATCATGATATTCGGTGGGTCCCCGATCAGGGTGGCCGTACCGCCGATATTCGAGGCAAGGGCCTCTGTTATCAGAAAGGGTATGGGGTCAACCTCAAGGGCATCGGCAATAAGCAATGTCACCGGGGCAAGAAGCAATACTGTGGTCACATTGTCAAGGAGGGCACTCAGGACTGCGGTGACAATCGAGAATATGACCATTATCCTGAAGGGCTCTCCCCTCCCGAGCTTGGCGCTCTTTATGGCGATGTACTCAAAGAAACCTGTCGGTCGCATCAGGTTTATTATGGTCATCATGGATATGAGGAGGAATATGACGTTCCAGTCCACCCCCAGTTCCTCCACGTGAAATGCCTCGTGTTGCTCCAGTATCTTCAGCACCAGCATCAGCGAGGCACCGACGAGTGCCACTATGGTCTTGTGGATCTTCTCGGATACGATAATCGCATAGGCGAGCAGGAAGATCGCCGTTGCCGTCCAGAAAGTGCTGTTCATAACAACCTGCTGTGTTGTCTCTGCCACCTCATGTGCCATCGTCAGTCCTCCTTCTCCAGTAACGCCTTGACTATCGCGTAGTAGAGATCTCTCACATATATGATTCCAACGGGTTTCCCGTCCTTACCTGTTACAGGGACCCTCTGAAGATTGTGCTTGACGATAAGGTCGGCCACTTCCATCAGGGGGGCGTCCTCGTCCACGGTTATCACATCGGCAGTCATGATCTCCGAGACCTTCCGGCCCTCCACCTTCCTGCTCATCTCCTCGAGCATCCCGTCCCAGGTGAACTCTCCCAGGTTGGTCATTGTCATATAATGGGGGATTATGGCCTTCAGGATGTCCTTGATGGAGACCATCCCCACAAGATCGCCCTTTTCATCCAGGACGAGTATCCCCTTTACACCGAACCTGCTTTCACCCCGTTTTGCCACCCTCATCCTGTTTACTGCATCCTTGAGGGTATCCCCGGGCCTGAGACTATCCTGGAGAGGCTCCATTATATCCCTTGCTCTCAATGTATCCTCCTGTACAAGTGTTTTCTTATGCAACAGGCATATTGAAACTTGCAACTGAGGGATATCATAAAGAGAATATTGTCCGGCAGTCAACAAAAGAGGGATTTTTTCTTTTAATAGGAAATTAAGTTTGTGTTATACTTTTCCCTGTTATGGGAAATTACTCCTCCGGCAGTCTCTCGTCAGCCCAGGTCCTGGTGAGCGGGTTCATCGGGGTAATAATCCTTGGCACCGCCCTTCTCATGCTCCCCTATGCAACCCCCCAAGGCATAGGGCTGGTGGACGCCCTCTTTACATCCACCTCTGCAGTCTGTGTAACAGGCCTGATAGTAAAAAACACATCTGCGGATTTCACCCTCTTCGGGAAGATTGTAATAATCCTCCTCATCCAGGTCGGAGGTCTCGGTTACATGAGCATGGCAACTCTGCTTGCCCTCTTTGCAGGCCGGAGGATAGGCCTCTTTGAGAGGATGATGATAAAGGAGTCCCTCAACATCACCACCCTTGAGGGGATTGTAAGGTTCATGAAGGGGATGCTGCTCTTTGTATTCACAATGGAAATCCTGGGGGCTGGAGTGCTCTGGTATATATTCATGAAGGATTACGGCCCTGGGGAGTCGGTCCTCCTGGGGGTCTTTCATTCCATATCAGCCTTCAACAATGCGGGGTTCAGCCTCTTCCCGGACAGTCTGGTCCGTTACAGGACCGACATACTGTTGAATCTCACTGTCATGCTCCTCATCGTCTTCGGTGGAATCGGCTTTATAGTCGTGGATGATGTTGTCCAGTGGCTCCGGAGCAGGAGGCACCGCCTCATGCAGCATACAAAGATCGTCCTTACTGTGACATCCCTGCTCATCCTCTTTGGTGCCCTGATAATCTATCTGAATGAAAGGCATTTTCTTTTCAATGGTGTTTCAACGGGGGAGACTGTTCTCTCTTCCCTTTTTGCCTCTGTAACCTCCCGGACCGCCGGATTTAATACTATTGACTATTCCCGACTCCAGCCCCAGACACTCTTTTTCACCATTATTCTGATGATAATCGGGGCCTCGCCAGGCAGTACGGGCGGCGGGATCAAGACCACCACCTTCACCGTGGTGCTCATGCATATCTGGGCTACACTCAGGGGAAGGAGGGATACGGTGATATTCAAGAAAAGGGTGTCAGCGATGATTGTTTCCAGGGCACTGGTAATCCTGGCCCTTGCGGTAATATACATAACCACTGTAACCTTTGTGGTGGAGGATATCGAGCATACGGGCTTCCTCTCCACCATGTTCGAGGTGGTAAGCGCCTTTGGTACAGTGGGGCTCTCGGTGGGTAACGGGGGGGCGCTGAGCCTTGTGGCAGGCTTTTCAATCCCCTCGAAGTTGATTATAATAGTAACCATGCTTGTGGGAAGGCTTGGCCCTCTGACGCTCTTTATGGCCATACTAAGGCAGGAAGAGGAACGAATCAGGTTTCCGGAAGGACGGTTGATGATAGGATGAAAAAACAGTTTGCCGTTATAGGACTTGGGAGGTTCGGCTCTGCCGTGGCCGAGACCCTGGCAGCCAATGGCAAGGAGGTCCTCGCCATAGACAGCGACGGATCCAGGGTCAAGGCGGTGGCCGACCTTGTTACCATCGCCATTGAACTTGATGCCACTGACGAGAAGGCACTCCGGGAGGCAGGGGTGCAGAACGTGGATGTGGCGGTTGTGAGCATAGGTGAAGACATAGAGTCGAGCATACTCGTGGTGATGTTACTGAAGGAACTGGAAGTCAGAGAGATAATAGCCAAGGCGGTAAACGACCTTCATGGCAAGATACTCAGGCATATAGGGGTGGACCGGGTGGTCTATCCTGAACGTGACATGGCCCAGAGGGTCGCCCAGTCACTGATCAGGCCCGCCTTTCTTGAACAGATAGAACTCTCACCTGAATACAGCATTGTTGAGCTGCCTGCTCCCGCCTTTCTCTGGGACAAGACCATCCGGGAGGGGAACCTCCGGGCCGAGTATGGCATCAGTATTATTGCAGTAAAGAGACAGTTCTTTGTGGAGGGCAAAAAGAAGGAGAAGTGGAACATAAACCCCTCCCCTGATGACCTCATCCAGAAAGAGGATGTACTGGTGGTGCTCGGGGCAAACAGTGATATAGAGAAGCTGGGTTAGATAATCCTCAGAAGCCTATAACATAGTATCTCAGCCAGACATAGATCATGGAGATGAAGACCGTAAGCACCATGATCGGTGCTCCATACATGAGAAACCTTACGAAGGAGATCTTCTGTCCTGCCCGTTCCGACATCCCTACAACAATCACATTTGCCGATGCCCCTATGGGGGAGCCGTTGCCACCGAGGCAGGCCCCAAGGGCAAGGGACCACCAGACGGGCATGAGTTCAGAGTGCTGAAGCAGTGAAATGCCTGTCTCATGAGGCCAGAGCTGCTTGGCCATGTCTATAACGAGGGGGTTCATGGTGGCCACATAGGGGATGTTGTCCACAATGGCAGAGGCCACGGCGGAAAACCACATGATTATCATGCTTGTGGCAAAGAGGTTGCCCTGGGTGATTTCAAGGACCTTCAGGGACATCCACTTTATGAGCCCCACCTTCACCACACCGCCCACAATTATGAAAAGGCCGATAAAAAAGAATATGGTGGGCCATTCGATCTCAGCAAGGTAGTGGTGGGGGTTGTGGGTCCGGCTGAGCAGAAGAAGAAGGCCGGCGCCGAAGAGCGCTATGGTTGCCGGTTCGTAGTGGAGCACGCCGTGGAAGACGAACCCGGTAAGGACGATACCGAGGACGAATAGTGACTTCTTCAGCAACACGGGGTCTTTTATCGCCTCCCGCTCGTTCATCTGCATGATCCTCTCCTTCAGCTCCTCCCTTGTCTTCAGTCTCCTGCCGAAAACAACCCTGATTAATACCAGCATCACTACCATCATGATTATCACGGCAGGGGTGAGGTGAATTATGAAATCCATGAAGTTGAGCTTTGCCTTGGATGCGATCATGATATTGGGCGGGTCCCCTATGAGTGTGGCCGTACCGCCTATGTTTGAGGCCATCACCTGCATTATCAGGAAGGGGATGGGATTTACTTCCAGGGCATCGCAGATGAGAAACGTAACAGGCACGATCAGGAGCACGGTGGTCACATTGTCAAGCATGGCACTCAGGACCGCTGTTACAATAAAGAGGACCATCATTATCCTGAGCGGCTCCCCCCTTCCTATCTTGGCGCTCTTTATTGCGATGTATTCGAAAAACCCCGTAGGCCTGAGGATGTTTATAATGGTCATCATGCCTATAAGAAGGAATATAACATTCCAGTCCACCCCGAGTTCCTCTACATGAAAGGCCTCGTACTGCTCCAGTATCTTCAGCACCAGCATCAGCGAGGCCCCCACTATGGCAACTATGGTTTTGTGGACCTTCTCCGATACTATTACTGCATAGGCGAGGAAAAATATGATGGTTGCGGTCCAGAATGTGGCATCCATCACAAAGGGTTTTGCCGCCTCTGCCGTCTCCTGCACCACTTTTAACTCTCCTCCAGAAGGGCCTTGACAATGGCGTAATAAAGGTCCCTGACATATATGATCCCAACGGGTTTTCCGTCCTTACCTGTTACAGGAACCCTCTGAAGATTGTGCTTGACGATAAGATCGGCAACCTCCATCAGGGGGGCGTCCTCGTCCACTGTTATGACATCGGTGGTCATGATCTCCGAGACCCTCCGGCCTTCCACCTTCTTGCACATCTCCTCGAGCATCCCGTCCCAGGCGAACTCACCTAATTCCGACATCGTCATGTAGTCAGGTATTATCACCTTGAGGATGTCCTTGATTGAGAGCATACCCACAAGTCTTCCCTCATCGTCCAGGACCATCATCCCCTTGACACCCATGCCTGCTCCCCTCTGGAGCACACGCATCCTGTTGACAGCCTCCTTCAGGGTGTTGTCAGGCCTTAAAACGTCCTTGATGGGCTCCATTATCTCCCTTGCCCTCATGCGGACCTCCCTTGTCTCTTTTTTTCTGAGGATGAAGGGATATCTTAATATTAAGAAGCAGAAGAGGTCAATAAGCGGAGTTTTTCTGCGGGACTACTGGAGTTGGCAGGGCAGGACGCTATTCAGATACCCGTCATATCAGTATTGCTGGCGTGGTTTGTAAAGAGAGATGAAGGGAGCCAGTTAATCTGTTTGCATACCTGTCTCTTTTAAATACTCTTCTGCCTTCTCTAAAAACGCTCGTGCTTCCTGAAGGGCGGTTTTGGCTGTTTCCTGGTCGATAAATGAAAAGACCTCATAATCACTGCTTTCCCTGTCGTCCTTCAGATTGCTCAGGTATTTGCCAAAGTTTTTCTCAAACTTGCCGGTCTTAACAAAGAAGAGGCTGAAAAGCGTAATGGCCCCCTTATGGCTTTCTGCCTTCTGTCCCTCGGTAAGCAATAGTGCCTGTGTAGCATGGAATGCAGCGTAATATGCCCTTGAGACTGTATCTTCATACTCACCATCCTGATAGAGCTTCTCTGCCACGCGGAGCTTTCCACGGGCCTTCTCCATATAGGCAGAGATTATTTTCTTTATAGCATTATCCAAGTCTTTTCCCTTCTTCAAGGACGTTTTTCATAAATGGTGTTGGAATGGCTCTCAGCCGGTCAAATTCTTCAGAAGAAAAAATTTTCAGTGAGACGAGCCTCCCTGTTTCCAGCAGGATGTCCATTACTATATCGTAAAGGCGGTCTATAACGGACCGGTTTTTCTCTTTGAGTACAATCAGTATATCGTAATCAGAATCAGGCCGGAAGTTGTCCCTGGCCCTCGACCCAAAGAGACAGGAATAAACTATAGCATCTTTCAGAGGCTCAGTGGCCTCTTTGAAAATTACAAGCACAGGATCGGTAAAAACCTCCTTATTTTCTGCCACTCTCATAATCTTCATTATAC
>WFTX01000095.1 GCA_015485235.1 Nitrospirota bacterium
CATAAGCGTTTGCCTCACACATCAGAAAACCTCCTTGTTATCCTTCCTTGTTATATAAAAATTTCCCAATAAGGCAGGGGGGATACCCTCATGGAGTCTTCTCCCCCTGTCTTGTATCCGGGGAATCACACCATATTCCGTTAGAAGACCCGTAAGGGTATGTCCCATGCTCGAACCTCATGTTTATGCAACGTTAAGGTTATTTCTCCTTCAATTCTTCTCTAATCCTGCTTATCAACTCATCCAGAAGGTGGGGAAGTGGCTCCTGCCTGAGCCCCACCACCTCAATCCCTTCCTGGTTGAGGGGAAGGAGTATCTTCTTTGCCGTGGATGCAGCCACCGCCTCGGCCATATCAGGGGTAAGTTCCCCCAGCATGCCGTGGGCAACGAGGATACTGAGGGGACCGATTATGTAGTCAAGGCGGCCGCTGTTGTACATGATGGCGTTTTCGCCCGTTGCCCCCCTGTTGGCCCGTGACTTCATCATGGCCGAGGTTGCCGTGGAGTTCGTTCCGAGTGCGATTATCTCGACTTCCTCCCCGAACTCCTCCCGGAGCCTCTTGACGATCAGGCTCCCAATGCCTCCTCCCTGGCCATCTATCACACCTATCCGCATCTTTCTACTTTAGCAATTGAGAATGATGAAACTCAAGTTGGTAAATCCAGGAGTTCCCCCATTTTTTTCAAAAAACTTATAGAACTACTTCTGAATTCCTGCTTTTGCTTATTTCTCAATAGGTTCATCCCCTCTATCTCTTTTTGGGGGAACTCCTGATATTCAGGGTATTGACAAAAAAGATTCTTTATTGTATTCTATTAATAGTTGCTTGTCTCAGAAGACACTTCTCTTAATTTCACAGAAAAAAGGAGCATACCGCTTTTATCATAATCCTGTCAAAAAATTGAGGGTGCAACAGATTAGCTTTGTGTGGTAATCTTAACTTAAATAACAAGACAGTCCCCTTGGGAACTTATCCAATGAAAGAGAAATCCGATTCCTGCAACCTTGGTTGCTGACATAAACCATCCATAATAAGACTTTCAAGACAAGGAGCGAAGCATGAGTAACATTTCGATCTCCGATCTCAAGGAGAAAAGCGTTGAGGAACTCTCTTCAGTAGCGAGGAAACTTCATGTGGAAGGCGCCTCTGACATGCGGAAACAGGATCTTATCTATGCAATCCTTCATGCCCAGGCTGAAAAGATGGGAAGCCTTTTCGGAGAGGGAGTACTGGAGATACTGCCTGACGGGTTCGGGTTTCTCCGCTCCCCTGACTACAGTTACCTCCCCGGACCTGATGACATATATGTCTCGCCTTCACAGATAAGAAGGTTCAGCCTCAGGACCGGCGATCTTGTCTCGGGACAGGTCAGGCCACCAAAGGACAGTGAACGGTACTTTGCACTCCTGAAGGTAGAGGCTATCAATCATGAGTCACCTGACCAGAACATCGCGCGCCCACTCTTTGATAACCTCATCCCCTACTATCCTACAGAAAAGATAAAGCTCGAATATTCTAAAAATGACTTTTCAACGAGGGTAATGGATCTGATCACACCTGTGGGTATGGGGCAGCGTGGCATGATCGTTGCTGCACCCAGGACCGGTAAGACGATGCTCCTTCAGTCCATTGCAAAGGCAATCAGAAAGAATCACCCCGGCATCCACCTCATAATCCTCCTGATAGATGAGAGGCCTGAGGAAGTGACGGACTGGAAGCGGCAGGTGGATGCAGCAGAGATAATCAGCTCCACCTTTGACGAACCGCCCCTCAGGCACACACAGGTGTCGGAGATGGTTATTGAACGGGCCAAGAGGCTTGTGGAGACAAAGCGGGATGTGGTTATCCTCCTTGACAGTATCACCCGCCTTGCCAGGGCATATAACGCCATAATGCCGACAAGCGGCAAGGTCCTCTCCGGCGGCCTTGACGCCAACGCGCTGCAGAAACCGAAGAGGTTTTTCGGAGCCGCCCGGAACATTGAGGACGGCGGAAGCCTGACCATCATCGCAACAGCCCTCGTGGATACGGGGAGCAGGATGGATGATGTGATTTTTGAAGAGTTCAAGGGAACGGGCAACATGGAGCTCCACCTGGACAGGAAGCTGGTTGACAAGAGGATCTTCCCGAGCATAAACATCAATGCATCCGGCACCAGGAAGGAAGAACTCCTCGTATCCAAGGATGTTCTGAACAAGATGTGGATCCTGAGGAAGGTCCTGAATCCCCTCGGTCCTGTGGAGAGCATGGAATTCCTTCTGGACAAACTGAGAGGGACCAAGTCCAACAAGGAATTCCTCGACATGATGAACAAGTAAGCTGATGCCTCGCAGAGGAAAAAGCCAGAGGGCACTCCCGGTGGGAGGGGCTGTGTTGGGGGCTGTTACAGGGCTTTTCTCGGTCCTCTCCATGGATATCTTCTATTCCGATGCACTCCAGGGGACCTGGCGGGATGCAATATCCAGGGATTTGATGACGGCCTTCTCAATTTCCCTTTCTCCTGACAGCCCGGGCGTTCTTCTCATTTATGTCCTTATAGTACTGTTAATAATGGCTTTCGGAGCTTTTTCCGGATTTGTCTTCGGATTCATAATCCAGAGGGTCTTTCTCCTTCTTGAATGAAGTGATGGATAACCGTTTTGCCGATGACAACTGGTGCGTTGTATGCGGGGCAGACAATCCCCGGGGGCTTCATCTCCTGTTCAGTGCTGAGGGGGGAAAGTCGAAGGCGGTCTATAGAGCAGAAAAATCCCATCAGGGCTACAGGGACATAGTCCACGGCGGTGTCCTCTCCGCCATCCTTGATGAAGCCGCCATCAAGGCTGCTGCCTCACTCGGGCTGATCGCGATAACCGCTGAGATCACTGTACGGTTCAGAAATCCTGTTGTAAGCGGTGAAGAATGCAGGGTCCTCTCTGAGGTCACCCCGTTGAAGGGGAACTTCCTCAAAGGCCTTTCCCGGATAATCAAGCCTGACGGTTCAATCGGGGCGGAGGCGGAAGTGAAGCTCCGGTCGGTATGAAAGCCGGGATACTCATACTGGTCCTCCTTCTCTGTATCATTGGTTTTGTCTCGGGATACAGGTACTATCAGTATATAGATAGAGACCCTGCCTACTGCAGGACCTGTCACCTCATGGAAGAGGGTTACCGGTCCTGGAGACTTAGCAAGCACAGCCAAATAGTCTGTCAGAAGTGCCATTACATGAGTATTATTGAGGGCAACAGACTGCTGATTGCCTATGTCTCGGGCAGCGGCGAGTCACCGCCCCAGGCCCATGGCAGAAAGACACCCTGGGAGGAATGCCTCCGCTGTCATACACAGGAGGCATCACAGGGCTCTGTTACACTCAGGAAGTCCTATGGCCACGCCAGGCATGTATTCATGGAGAATATTGCGTGCAACACCTGTCATGGCGGTGAAGGGCACTCTTTTTCTGTCGATCAGCTCAGGTGCCAGAAGTGCCACAGTGACAAGCTTGTCCACGGGATGGGTATGGCCGGCACATACTGCCTGAACTGCCACAGCTACGGCGAAAAGAGACCGGGCCTTACTGGACCGGAAAGATGCATAGAGTGCCACAAGAAAATCCCTTCATCTGTACCGATGGCAAAACTCCGGTGTTACGATTGTCATTCTCCCCATGACAAACTCAAGATGGAAAGCAAGGACTGTCTGAGTGCCTGTCACGGCAATGAGACAAGGGTGGGGCAGCACGGACTGCATGAAAAAAAGACATCCCTTGGCTGTCTCGACTGTCACAAACCCCACACATGGAAGGTCGGTAAGGC
>WFTX01000096.1 GCA_015485235.1 Nitrospirota bacterium
GAGAAAACCGAGAATCATTTTCTCTTCTTCCGTAAGGGGAATTTCTCTGCCCTTTCTCTCCTGAAGGTATCCCTTCAACTGAGGGGCGATCTCCTCAAGTATGTCGCCGGGGCGTTCCACCAGAATGGCCCCTGCCCGTATAAGCTTGTTTGTTCCAGTGGAGCGGTCTGATGTTATCATACCAGGGACGGCAAATACATCCCTGTCCTGTTCAAGGCCGCACCTCGCAGTTATCAGGGCCCCGCTGTCACGGGTTGCCTCAACCACGAGGACGCCGAGTGAAAGCCCGCTTATGATCCTGTTTCTCTTCGGAAAGTTCTCCCTCTCGGGGCCGGTCCCGGGCGGGAATTCACTGATCACCGCACCGGCCTCGGCTATACGTTTCATCAGGCCCTTGTTCTCAGGGGGATAGGGAACATCAATCCCTGAACCGAGAACAGCGATGGTCCTCCCACCATTCTTGATGGCAGCGAGATGAGCGGTAGTATCTATTCCACGGGCCATCCCGCTGACTATGGTAAGGCCGCACCTCACCAGTTCACCAGCCATCATGGCAGCCACCCGCCTCCCGTAATCCGTGGGGACCCTCGGTCCTACGATGGCAACTGAGAACCTGTCGTCATCAGCAAGTTCCCCATGCACATACAGAACCGGCGGTGGATCAGGGATCTCTCTGAGCAGAGCCGGGTATTCCGGGGATGAAAGCGTGATTATCGAGATACCTTCTTCCCTGCATCTTTGAACCCGCCCCCGGAGCATTTCCCAGTCATTGAACCTCTTTATCTCCTCAGCCACCTTGCGGGACATACCGTTTATCGAGAGGATTTCTCCCTGGGATGCCTCAAAGACCCTCCTGGGAGAACCCATCGCCCTTATCAGCAGGGCTGCCCGCCGGGCACCCACCCCCTTCACCTCGGTAAGGGCCAGCCAGCAGAGGAGTTCTTCGTCAGGGATGTTCATAACCATATGTATCCGGCGGTCCCTTATCCTCCCTCTCCGGTCAGCCTCCGGACCTTGAGCCTCAGGGCATTCAGTTTTATGAATCCCTCGGCATCCTTCTGGTCATAAACCGCATCCGCCTCGAATGTGGCCAGTTCCGGGCTGTAAAGTGAATGAGGAGACTTCCTCCCGGTAACGATGCAGTTGCCCTTGTAGAGCTTGAGCCTCACCGTACCGGTCACGTTTTCCTGGGTGGAGTCAATCATCTTCTGGAGCATCTCCCTCTCCGGGGAGAACCAGAAGCCGTAATATATGCATTCAGCGTACCTGACAATAAGGGAGTCCTTCAGGTGAAAGACCTCCCGGTCAAGAGTGATGGACTCAAGGGCCCTGTGAGCAACCTGAAGAACGGTACCTCCCGGAGTCTCATAGACCCCCCTTGATTTCATCCCCACGAACCTGTTCTCGACTATGTCTATCCGGCCTATCCCGTTTTCCCCTGCAATCCGGTTCAGAAGGGAGAGCATCTCGAAGGGAGAGAGTCTCTCGCCGTTTATAGTGACAGGGTTGCCCTCTTCGTATCCTATCTCAATCACTGCAGGCCTGTCAGGGGCCCTCTCCGGCGGGACCGTCATCGTAAACATGTCGTCAGGGGGCCCGGCCCAGGGGTCTTCCAGCACCCCGCCCTCATAACTGATATGAAAGATATTCTGATCAGTACTGTAGGGTTTCTCCTTTGTGACGGGGACGTCTATCCCCTTTTCCTTTGCATAATCTATCAGGCTTTCCCGGGAATCGAAAGGCCATTCCCTCCAGGGCGCAATCACCTGGATATCAGGCTTCAGGGCATAGTAGGAAAGTTCAAACCTCACCTGGTCATTGCCCTTACCGGTCGCCCCATGAGATACAGCCTCTGCGCCTTCCTTCATGGCGATCTCGATCTGTCTTTTAGCTATGAGGGGTCTGGCAATGGAAGTCCCGAGGAGATAGGTTCCCTCGTAAACCGCATTCGCCCTCAACATGGGAAAGATGTAGTCCCTCACAAACTCCTCTCTCAGGTCCTCCACATAGGCACGGACCGCCCCGGTCCGGAGTGCCTTCTCCCTCACTGCCTCAAGGTCCTCTCCCTGTCCGAGGTCAGCACAATAGGCGATCACCTTAGCATTGTATCTCTCCCTGAGCCAGGCTATTGCAACCGATGTATCCAGCCCCCCTGAATAGGCAAGCACTATCTTCATGGTATTCTCCTTCCCTGCTGTATTGTTCCCGCCAGAATGTATCTGACAAAGGATATTTAACTTAAAAAATACAGCAGTGTATTGTCAAACAGAGGACTCATACAGGAGTTCCCCCAATAATTTCCAACACTTCCTGATTCGTGTGGACTAAATGAAGAACCCTGCGGCCACGATA
>WFTX01000097.1 GCA_015485235.1 Nitrospirota bacterium
CCCCAGATTGCCGATAGAAAAAATGCTCCAACAATAAAGGGCAGGAGGGCATAGGGTTTGAGCGGTTTCAGGCAATCTATGATCTTCACCAGGAGGGTGAAGCAGATTGCCTGCCTCGGAGCAGGGGTCCCCGAAAAGTCGAAGACTTTTTGGGGTATGGCTGCCTTGGATGGCCTGCGAGAATGAGACGAAAAGCCTATACCCTCCTGCCTTGTAGCTGACTGATGAGTCAATCGGCATTTTGGGGTTTTCCCGGCCTTATTGCATTTGGAATTTTCAAAATGCTAAACTTACAGATTGAGGAACTTGACAATAATCTGAAAAAGGAGGCATCATCATGAAGTTCAGAACAATAATTGCCTTAGCCCTTGCTGGCACGCTTCTAATGTTTGCTGCTTGCAAGAAGAAGGAAGAGACGCCGCCACAGGTACAGAGTCCTGCCCCAACGCCAGGCATAATGATGCCCAAGGGAGAGACAAAAATAGTAGTACCCGACTCGGTAAAGGGTCAGTGGGACTCGGTAAAGATAGAAATTCTGAACAAGGAGACCAACAAAAAAGAAACGGTCTCCATAAAACTCAACTCTGAATACACCATCCCCGGCTCTCAGATCAAACTGAAGGTTGGTGATTTTCTTCCTGACTTCAGGATGGACGGACTGACCATAACCTCGGCATCCAACGAGCCCCAGAATCCTGCTGTCCATGTAACGGTAACAGAAGGAGACAAGGAGATATTCAAGGGTTGGCTGTATTCGAAATTCCCCTCGATTCATCCTTTCCAGCATCCCAAGTACGGACTTACTTTGATAGAGGGGATCAAAAAGAAGGCCTGATACAATAACAGAAACGCCACGACTCTGAAATCAGATGTCGTGGCGTTTTTCTCATCTTACGGCTTGGCGTCTTAACGGATCCTTATCCCCTATTTCCCTCTTGCCGGTATCTGATAAATACAGGCAGGCGCGCCCTGTGAAATACAATCCGTCCTGACAACCCCCTTGCCGAAGAGTTCCCTGTACATCTCAAGTTCGAAACGGCAGCTCTCTGGATATCTCCTGGAAACAGTAGCAATAGGACAGTTATACTGCTTGAGGCAAAACATCTTGCCCTTTTCCTCAAGTTCAACCAGATACCCGTCCTCTGCAAGGATGTCGCTGAACCGTCTGATTTTTCTGGAAAGACCGTTCAGGTTTCCCAGCCTGCTCTTCCTGTCTTCAAGGAGTTTTCTGTTCCTCCACCTGAAGATATCCTCAATCTTCTTTCTTCCATCCCTGGACTCAATTTCTTCGAGGAGGTCCAGAAGAAAAGACTGATAATCAGTCGGGAAAAGGCCTTGCGCCTCCTCAGTCAACCTGTATACATAGCCAGGCCTTCCTACCCCTTTCCGTTCTGTCTCATACCTGACGAGCCCCTTCCCCTCCAGGGAAAGAAGGTGCTGCCGCACTCCCATGGAAGTGATTCCAAGGGCCTTGCTCAACTGATCAATGCTCATTCCACCGTGCTTCTTCAGCAGTGTGATTATTGACCTTCTCGTTGGATTTTCCTCACTCACTCCCTTCATATGGAAAAAGATAACATATTGAAAGTTATAACATCAAGAAAATTTCATTTTTTACTTTATTTATCGTTATATCTCTTTAAAACAGAGATCCCATGAGGCCTTGGAGAAACGTATCAACAGAGGATGGAAAGACAGGTCTAAGGTCGAGTCCGGCCAGTCTATGCACCTCTCCAGGTTCAGCCGATAAGCCTTTCAGATTATTGATTGGTCTCTAATAAATGAGGTATTTGAGCAAAGGTTGCCGGGCATGTAAATTCCAGGATGTGTCTCTATCCGTGTTATCTGTGTAAATCTGCGTCCGGACTTTTACGGAATACGATCTACATGTACAATTCCGGCAGATGCCCTCCCTCCGGAAAAGGGCATCTGCCGGGAAACCGGATCAACGCCCCCTCAGGTAAGGCCTTGATCCCTCTGTGAGGCTGCCACTCCCACCCCCCTCGGGAGATTTTCTGTTGAAGCTTCCCTCTTTCTGAAAAATTCACACTCCTCAAACAGCCCGCCGCAGTAAAGAATGACCGATTCCACGGTCTGACTGTTCAGGTTCATACAATAGCAGTCAGTGTCAGGATCATCAAGATATGGGCACATCCTCATTGCCATTTGCATCTAACAATACAAATATTGTGCCAATTGCTAACAGATTGGCTTCTCAAGCCGACCACTGATACAATGCACCGTGATGCAAGATAAACCTACCTGTAACCAATTGAATATAAAGGAACTTTTGCTTCCTCTCTCCCTGGCTCCTGAAATTATTCGATGAGATACATATCAGGAGATACTACTGATATGTATAGCACATGTGTGTCATGACACATATGTGTGACAGCACAGAACCGTGTCAAGTCACACAATTACTGGGAACCGGATGGTTATGTTTGTATACTCCCCCTCGGAGCTTTCTATTTCCAGTCTGCCTTCATGTTCGAGAATTATGCCATGGGATATACTCAGCCCGAGACCGGTCCCAACACCTGCCGGCTTGGTTGTATAGAAGGGCTCGATGACCCTCTCAATCCTCTCGGGAGGTATGCCTGTACCATTGTCGAAGAACTGCACCTTCAGGTATCTTCTTTCTCCCCGATTTTCAACGGAAGCAGAAACCCTTATCACCTTGCCGGCCTGAGGACTTGTGAATTTCCTGTTCAGGGCATATCTTGCATTACTCAGCATATTAAGAAAGACCTGCATCAATTGCTGGGCGTTTCCCCTGATCAGTGGAAGCCCCTCCGGGATATCCACCTTGAGAATGATCCCATCCTTCCTGATCTGGGCACCGTAGAGATTCAATGCCTCGGCAAGCACATTCCCTATATCTGTCTCCTTCATTTCTCCTGCCTGGTGTCTGGCAAAGGAGAGGAGGCTCCTGACGATCTTTGAGACCCGTTCCCCCTCCCTTACAATCCGTTCCCCCAGGTCATGGAGGGAACTCCCCTTTTCAGAATCCATCATGATCATCTCGCCGAAATTTATTATGCCATTGATGGGGTTGTTTATCTCATGGGCAACACCTGCGGATAGTTCCCCCAGCGAAGCCAAATGGCTCGCCCTTATTGCATCGTTCTGGAGTTTCACCTTCTCCGTAATATCAAGAATGACACCATCGATATACAAGGGCGAGCCGTCGAGGTCATAGACTGGCCTGCCCCGTTCCAGGAGATGTCTGATCTCCCCGTTCTTGTGCCTCAGCCGGTATTCCACCTCAAAGGGAACCTTTTCTCTGATGGCACTCCTGACCGTTTGGGTCACCCGGTCCCTGTCCTCCGGAAGTATAAGGGGATCTATCATGCAGACCTCCCCTCTTCTCAGTTCGGCCTCGGTAAAACCGGTTATGGCTTCGAGCTGGTCATTAAAAAAAATCATTCCAGCCTCCTTACCGAGATTGACACGGTAAACAATACCTGGCAGGTTCCTCGCCAGGGTTCTGTAGGCGGACTCCCTCTCCCGGAGCATCTCCTCAACCCTCCGCCGCTCCTCGATCTCCTTCTGGAGCATCTCCTCCCTCTTTCTTATGGCAACGATCATCTTGTTGAAACCATCCACAAGGGCACCCACCTCGTCCGAGCTTTCCCTCTGGATCTGCTCCCTGTATTCACCTGTCTCGGTAATCCTCCTCATTACAGAAGTAAGCCGGGTTATTGGTTCAGTAACAATCCTGTGGAGAAGTCCGGAAAGAATATAGGAAAGTCCCACAGCAAGGAGTAGAATGAAGAACTTGAAGAGGCTGTTCCAGGAGAGCCTCAGGTAAAGCCAGTTCAGGTCAGAAACCATGAAAAGTCTGCCCAGCGTATTGTCCCCGTCCATTACTGGCTCGGTTATACACAAGTATCCCTTCCTGAAAACAAATCCGTTCTCAGAAGACACAGGCAGAAAAGGCAGATCAGCAATCCCTTCCCTCCTGTACTCGGCAAAGACTTCTCCCTCCGGAAGATATAAAACGGCCCTCACGATAACGGGATTCATTTCAAGAGAAGAGAGGACCTTACCGGCAGATTCAGCGTCATTAAAAAGGACAGCCGCCACCAGGTTATCCGCTATAACCTTAGCGAAAACAGAGAGATTCTCGCCAGCCTCCCTTTTCGCTGAATCCCAGTCATTGAGGCTGCTCAGAAGGACGATCATTGTCAGGGCGGCAATTGATACAGCAAGGACTATAAACCTGATCTTTCCCTTTATGGACAGCCTCTCGAGAAAACTCATAATTCTTTCCCTGAAGCGATCACCTTCTGCCCGGTCGCTTTCTTGAGAGCCAATAGAGCTTCGAGCTTATCCTCAGGCCTGCCTTCTCAGCAGCCTCCCTGTTTATTATAAACCGGACCTTGTTGCCTTCTATCACGAACTCAATCACTCCACCACTGCTCGAAAAGCCATCGATATCGCTTACCGTAAGAACCGTCCCTTTCAGGCTTCCAAGAATCTGTGGGAGCATCCGTTCCGCAGATCTGCTTACAAAGAGGAGGTCACATCCAGTAAGCCCTTTTAAGTTACCAACCCTTTTTATGGATATACTCTTTCCATAAATTCTTTTCTCCCTGAGAAACTCTATATCCTTTCCGAAGGGATCCCTGCCGAAAATACAGATCATAAAGGTATCCCTTTCAGAAAAGTACTCCGGCGGCCATTGAATGAACTTCAGGAAGTTGTACATGAAGGCGGCCTTGACCTGATATTCGGTGGGAGCATCCTCCGGCGCAGACGCATTAACAGCGGGAGAAAACAGCAGAAATGCCGACAACAGAATAAGACCTGTAAACATTCCTCCTTTGTGTCTGGAAGTCTTCACAAAGACTCTCACCTCGGGATGGACGCACCGGAACATGTTTCATCCTGGCTCAAAACCGCCATGTCACCTTTCCGTAGACTCCCCGTTCTATCTCCACCGTTGCACTGGAGACATATTTGGAACCTATCTCAGGGTGGTGACTGTCAAAGAGGTTCTGTGTCGCCAGGGAGACCTCGAAGTTCTTCATAGGCCTGTATCCAAGCCGGAGATTTACGACAAAATAATCCCCTATATCATAGGCTGGAAGGCCATCAACATAGTGAACGGCAACGTCGAGTTCTGTTTTATCTGTGAGGTCCATGTAAGAGAAGACCGAAATCTGGTTTTCGGGGTTTTCATCCTCAAGCCTCTCAGACTCCTCGTCAATGCTCCCGCTGTCGCGGTGAAGGTCTATGTCCAGAAAGGTATAGTTGAAGACAAGCCTCCACCACTTGAGTGGCTCCCACCGGGCAGAGAGTTCCAGCCCGTAGGATTCCCCGTACATCCTGTTCTGTCCATTGAATGAATAAACTATATGAGGCACAGGCTCCTCTTCCTGGAAGATCTCTCCCGGCTCAAAGGTCCTGAGATCGTCGTATCTGTTATAGAACGCGGCAATATCGAGAGAGAGATTTGAGACGGGGTTTATTCTGTATCCGGCCTCGTACGCGTAGAGTTCTTCCGAAATGAAGTCATCCCTTGCAATAAGGGAAAACATCACCGGCGGTGTTCCAGGAAGAACGGCCTGGTCTATACGACCGTCTATCTCTATCCTCGACGGCGTTCTGACAGCCCTTGAGACCGCAGCCCAGAAGGTCTGGCCTTCTGAAGGATGCCACCGGAGACGGACCGACGGCTCGAACTCATAGCCTGTATAATCGTTATGCTCAATCTTTGTTCCTGCCGTCAGGTAGAGTGATCCCGGCAGAACTTCTATCTCGTCCTGAATGAAAATGTTAAGTATGTATTGATGTCTCTTGTCCGGCGAGAACCTTACAGGAGAATTATTGAGAATACTGTCGGTTATATACCGGATACCTCCACCCCAGGTGATGTCGTGTCTGTCAAGCAGAACAAAGTGATGAGAAAAATCCAGATCAAAAGTATCGATATCATACCTCTCCTGCATACCCGGTATGTCGAACCGCTGAAACCGTTTTACATGGTCGTAATAAAACTGGGCAGTAAGCTCTCCAATGCTGTCGGTTCTCCTCTTCCATCTTACCAGCAGATCTCTTCCGTTTATATTCTCGTCAATCCCGCTGTCAACGAGGTAGGGTGCTCTAAGAACGGGGATGAGTTCCCGGGAACTCACATTCCCGTCATAGACATCCCCCTGGATCATGAGGGTATCCCTTCCGGTCAATTCCGAATCCACCCGGAACCCGGCCCTGTAAACATACCAGTTATCGGGGTTTTCATGCCCTTCTGTATCAATGAAACCGTCCCTGTTGGAATACTTCACAAAGAAACGATAGTAGGTATTGGCTCCTGTCTTCCCGCCATACCGTATGTTTGTGATGAAACGGTCCTCTGTACCGCCTGTAAGGGAGAAGAGCCATCCTTGTGAATCCGCAGCATCCTTTGTAATTATATTTATTATCCCGTTCACCGCATTGGCGCCCCATATGGTACCGCCAGGGCCGCGGATCACTTCAATCCGGTCTATATCCTCCAGGGAAGTATCCTGTACATCCCAGTAAACACCTGAAAAGACGGGTGAATACACACTCCTTCCATCTATCATCACAAGGAGTTTGTTTGCATACCTCTCATTAAATCCCCGGGCGCTTATCGCCCAGAGGTTGGAGTCTATCCTGTTAACCTGTATCCCGGGCGCCCCCCGGAGCACCTCTGCAATTGTAGTGGCTCCAGACCTTCTGATCTCTTCGGATGTTATCACATATACCGCTGAAGCGGCATCTGAGAGCCGCTCTTCCTTTTTCGAGACAGAGATAACCTCTATTCTCATCAGCTCTTCAATGCTCATCTCCGTCAGCTCCTTCATCATCCCGTCCTCTGCTTCCGCGGAAGAGAACGAGACGAAGGAAAAAAGCAGGAAAAAAACTGCTGCCCTGACAAGGGGACACTGGAAACAAGTCCTTACTGACATAGGCGCCTCCAATCCTGATGGGTTAACATTGACCCCCACAAAAGTTTATTCCGATTACGACAAACACATACACCTCGTTAACCGCCGATAAGATAATACACCTTCTCCCCTGTCGAGCCTATAACAGTCTCTCATCAATCCCGAGGGGAATCTTCAACCCCTTCATCTTCCTGTAGAGTGTCCTTCTGCTTATCCCCAGGAGCCTGGCAGCCCGCGCCTTGTTGCCGGCCGTTCTTTCAAGGGCCCTCATGATGGCCTCTCTTTCAGAGTCTGCATGCATGAGTCCATTATCCTGACCCTCTTCACCACGATCAAGTCTGCGGGGAGCGTGAATCAGGAGTTCAGGAGGGAGGTGACCGGTTGTTATCATACCCCCCTCTGCAACAAGACAGGCATGCTCCAGTGCATGCTCAAGTTCCCTCACATTACCGGGCCAGGGGTATTGCAAAAAAAGCTTCATCACCTCATCCGACAATCCATGATACTCCCTCTGAAACTTCTTTCCCATCTTGCGAAGGAAAAACTCTACAAGTTCAGGGATATCTTCCTTCCTTTCCCTCAGGGGGGGAATGGATATCTCCATAACCTTCAACCGATAGTAAAGATCCTCCCTGAACTGACCTGCCATTACGCGTTTTTTCAGATCCCTGTTAGTTGCAGCAATGATTCTCACATCCACCTTTACAGGCAGTGTATCTCCGAGCCGCTCAAACTCCTTCTCCTGAAGAACCCTCAGAAGTTTGACCTGTATGGCCGGAGAGAGATCTCCGACCTCATCAAGGAAGAGCGTCCCGCCATCAGCCGCTTCAAACCTTCCCGTTCTGTCTGATATCGCACCAGTAAAGGCTCCCCTCCTGTGACCAAAAAGTTCACTCTCAAGGAGAGTCTCGGGGAGTGCCGAACAGTTTATCCTGATCATGGGCATCCCGGCCCTTGGGCCTGTCTCGTGTATTGCCTCAGCTACAAGTTCCTTCCCCGTTCCGCTCTCTCCAGTTATCAATACGGTGGTATCCACTCCCGAAAGTGTCTCAATCAGTGAATAGACCTCCTGCATCCCCTTTGAGGAGCCAACGATGTTATGAAGTCTTCTCCTCTGGCTGCAGCTTTCTTCCAGGTGGCTGATCCTTGTCTCGTCATGAATAATCATCATGCATCCCCTGAATGACTCATCTGCTGTCGTGATAGGCGTGAATCTGACAGTCACTGTCTTCACAGGGGTGTTCCTCCTGCACTCCACCCTGTAGAGTTCAACATCACGGCCTTCCCTTAGTGCAGTCTCCAGTGCAGGAATACATCTCTCAAGACACTCTGCATGAATATCAATACCCCTTACGTCCATCCCGATCTGATCCCGCCTGAAACCGCATAGCCTGGAAGCAGCCCCGTTCAGCTCTGTAATCACCATGGTGCTGTCCACAGTGATTATTCCGTAATCTATATTCGTAAATACACTCTCAAGGATGGCCCTGTAACGCTCCCGCTCCTTCATCAGACTTATCTCTGCAAAAATCTTTTCAGTAATTCTCTGAAGGGAGTCCAGCTTAACAGGCTTCATGAGGTAATCATACGCTCCAAGCCGGACTGCCTCAGTAGCAGAATCAAGGTTTGGAGCACCGGTAATTATCACTACTACGGAGTTGTTACCCCTTTTCCGGATATCCCTGAACAGGTCTATCCCCGAGTCCCCCCCCAGAACTATATCGAGGAAGATGATATCAAATCTGGAGTTATTGAGTGCTTCCAGGGCTTCCTTATAGGATGCCGCCGTGCTTACCTCGTATCCTTTGCCACCCAGGAACCTCTGAAAAGCAAACCTTATGCTCTCCTCATCGTCGATGATGAGGATGGATCTTTTCCCCCTTTTGTGAGCGGAATAAGCCATTTCAGGAGCAATCTCAAGACTGAAAGATTAAATCTTCACAATAATGATATATAACCGCAAAAAAGCCAATAAAGTCAAATATGAAAGCAAAAGTTGAGATTAAATCCTTAGATTGTACTACGACTCTGCTTTTCCCTGTTCAGTGGAGACGCTGGATCATTACGCCTCAAACTCAAATTGGGAGAAATGGTAGGGGAGAAAAATGGCGGTCCCAACGGGACTCGAACCCGTGTTACCGACGTGAGAGGCCGGTGTCCTAGGCCACTAGACGATGGGACCGCAGGAAGATGGCTGGGGAGGAAGGATTCGAACCCTCACACGCAGATCCAGAGTCTGCTGTCCTGCCATTAGACGACTCCCCAGTACCAGAATATGATAATAATATCAGGCCAATGCTGTCAATCTCACCGGCACCTACAAACCCCTTCCCTCCATAGTGTAAAATATCTTCTATGTTCAGGATATTCGGATCAATAAGGACAGCCTCGATTCTGACTGCACTCCTGATGTTAACACTCCTTGCCGGTGCTGTAAGCATGCCCTTCTCGGAGGAATACGGCTCAATGAATGGAAGTCCCCTCTTCAGATGGCTCATTGAAAAACCCCTCCCACTGACCTGGTGGCTGTGGCTCGGGATACTCTTTCTCTCGCTTACTGTCATTAACACCATAGTCTGCACCGCTCAGGCGATACTCAGAAGGGGCGAGGGAAAGGACTGGATACTCCGGCTATCTCCCCAGATAATTCATGTGGGATTCTGTTTCATAATGCTTGCCCACCTCTTTACCAGTTATGCAGGACTCAATGGATACGTTTTCGTACGGGAAGGGGATGGCATCAGGCTTGACAGTCAGTCCAGCATGATCCTTTCAAGAATAGATTACCGCATAAGGAGTGGACATGTCTCGGAAATGAGCGCCCGGATTGACGTTGTAAAGGGTAATGACCGGAAAAGCTATGTTATAAGTCCCAACAACCCTGCATTTCATGATGGATTTGGTATATACATACAGAGAGTCTCACTCCAGGGAGGACCGGCCGCTCTTATCGAGATCAGCCGGGACCCCGGTGCCCTCTGGGCGTTGGGAGGGGGAGTCCTTTTTCTCCTTGGAACCATCACCCTTACCCTCCGAAAGCTTCAGCTCAGTGAGGTCTGAAGATCTCCTCACAATTAGATCCCTCCATGTCATATCACCAAGACGGAGGGTCTGTGCCTCTTCAACCTCTCTCATCACCTTCTCCACCTCTGTATTCCTGAAAAAGGCCTTTTTTATCCCATGCCTTTCCTCTTCTAAGGATCTCACATCAGTGAGGAAGTCTCCAAGCCTGACCGTCTCAGGCTCCCTACCGGGCATGTAGGATGGCGGCTCATCACCGTTTGCATAAATATAGCCCCGCTCTTCAAGGAGAGAGACAACCGTCTGGACCGGTTCAACGGGAATACCCAGTTCCTGCACAAGGAGGTCTACGGTCCAGGGTTTCTTGTTCTGGTAGAAATGAAGCCCTACAAGGTAGATTATCTGAAGGGCAAGCCTCTCCTTCAGCCTGTTACTCAGGAAGAGGGAGTCCTTCTTGACATTCAGGAGCTGCGGGTACTGGGTATAGAAGGAGATCTCGGCACCTACAAGAAGTATCAGCCAGCTGAGGTAGAGCCAGATCATGAAGAGTATCAGAATGGCAAAACTTGAGTATATGGCGGTATATTTCGTGGAGTTGGCAATAAAGGAGGCAAAAGCCCAGCCGGAAGTCTCCCATAGCACACCTGCCACTATGCCGCCTGTCAGGGCGGCACCAGCCTTTACACGGGTATTGGGGACAAAGAGATATATGAATGTAAAAGCGATACAGACCAGCAGATAGGGCAGCACCTTTCCGGTAATATAAACGGCTGTCCCGAAGGGCTCTATTGCGATCAGCTTCTGGACTATCGTCGTGCTCCTTATGGCTGCCGTCATCCCGAGCGCGGAAAATATCAGGACCGGCCCGACAAGTATCACGCTCATGTAATTGCTGAATCTCTGGACTATACTCCTGGAACTTCTCACCTTCCATATATGGTTGAATGCAGATTCTATCTTCTGAATAAGGGATACAACTGTATAGATGAGAAAGGCCAGTCCCACTGAACCCAGCACCCCAACCCGTACATTCTCCACAAAACCTATGATCTTTGCTGTGATCTCCACCCCCTTTTCTCCAAGGGGGGCAAAGAAATTGAGCAGGATTGGTTCTATCTGACTATGAACACCGAAGGCCTTGAGTACGGAAAAACTGACCGCAAGTAGGGGAACAAGGGAGAGTATGGTGGTATAGACGAGACTCATCGCCCTGAGTGTAAGATCGCCTTCTGTAAACTCCCGGAAGGCGATGAAACAGAGCCTGAGGACCTTAAGAAAAAAGCCCTTCAGCCCGTGAAGTGATGAGGGATCCACCTCCCATATAGTCCGGGAGAAGACATTTTGAAGGCTTTTAAATATACGGAGCATATATATATTCTATCACACATGAAAAAACCCTGCGGCAAGACCGCAGGGTATCTTCGATATGTAAGGAAATTTTTATCTCATTACATTTTTAATCCCTGAACTCTGCAAAACCTGCTTCACATAGGCCTTAGCTGCCTCAGCCCCCTCTTCCCTCAGCATCCTTAGTGCCTGCCTTGACCCGACAGCCTTCAGTATCCGTGCCCTTTCCTCTCCGGCAAGATCCGACTGAGCCTTTACTTTCTCCCTGACAGCTGATAAAAAGTCAAGGTACTCTCCAAATTCCTGACCATAGATTTCTTCCATTTCTTCCCGGATGCTTCTTGAAAGGGCAGGGCTCACACCTGAAGTGGATATGGCGATGGTCAGAGGCCCCCTTCTTACAACTGACGGTACAATGAAGGAACACAGCTCAGGGATATCAACAACATTGACGGGGATCCCCTTCCCATCCCTGAATATGGACCTGTTCAGGTCCATATCTGGCGTTGCTGCCACTACGAGGAAGGCCCCCTCAAGGTCTCCCTTCCTGTATTCCCTGGGGATATGCTGAATCCTTCCCGACTTCAGGAGCTGCGTTAGCCCTTCAGTGAGTGAAGGGCTTATCACCTTTACCACAGCACCTGCCTCGAGGAGGGAGATGGTCTTTCTCTCGGCCACTGCACCTCCTCCAACTACAACGCAGCGTCGGCCGGAAAGGTTGAGGAATACAGGATAGTATTTCACGTCAGAGAGAGGAAAGGGTCTCTTTTGCCTTTTTTGAGAGGGGATTCCGGGGGAATTTATTCACCAGGGCATCAAGATACTTCTTCGCAAGGTCCTTTTTTCCCATCTCCCTGTAAACCAGGCCGAGCATATAGAGGGCTTCCGGATAAGACTTGGTCTCGGGAAAATTCTGTATCACTTCTGAAAATCTTCCGGCTGCCGCATTGTAGGAACCCCGCCTGTAGTAATATCTGCCAACGAGCATCTCATAGTCTGCTATAAGATTTCTGCACTTCTTTATCCGGAGTTTTGCAGCCTCTCTGTATGGGTTACGCGGATAGTCCCTCAGGAGTTTCTGAAACTCACGGAGGGCCTTCCTCGCGCCTCCCGCTCCCTTCTTGGGTGACTCTATCTGTTTGAAGTAGACCATGGCTATCTTATACTGGGCATAGGATGCCTGTGGATGATCAGGGTAGAGCCTGATGAACCGTTTGTATTCATTGATCGCCTCATCGGGTTTTTCTTCAGCCTCATAGGACTCTCCCAGCTTCAACTGGGCTATGGGGGCGTATTTCTTGGTCAGGTCCCGGTTCTTTACCTCGAAGAGAAGCCTCCTTGCCTCCTCAAACTCCTCGTCCTTCACCAGGGCATCGGCCCTGCTGAGCCATGCCTTGGGATCAAACTGCCCTTCCCGGATGTCCTTCTTTCCGGCGCACCCGAAGAGCAAAAACACTGAAATAAGTACCAGGAATGTCTTCTTCATCACAGATATTTAAGCCTTACCGGATTGAATTAGTCAAGTAACAGAATCAGGAAGGAGGTCAAGGCCTGGAAGAAAGCAGGGATTACTCAACCCTCTGGCCAACAACCAATATACGAATACACTATCTAGCAATGCACCCTAAGGCTAATTTCTTCCCTGATATGATATTCTAAAATATACACAGAGGTCTGTCCATGAAAAGAAACGTTTTCTTCATAGTCGGCATAACCATCATTTTCATCTCCATTGCCCTGCTCTTTTCATCAGTCGGTCTTTACACTGACTGGCTCTTCTATGAAGGGACCGGTTACAGCGTACTCTTCACCACAACCATCATGGCCAAGTTCAAGAGCGGCCTTACCTTCTGTATCATCACCCTCCTTTTTATCATCCTCAATGTTCTGATTGCAAGGAGGATGAAGTTCACCTACGGGAAACTCTATCCCTTTTTCGCCGGAATCCCCCAGATGAAAAGGATAGACCCCGACAGGATCGTGGGGTTTCTCTCTTATCCGATCACAGCCTTTATCGCACTTGCGGCATCTGTATACGGCGCCTCACTCTGGGAGGACTTCCTCCTCTACTTCAATTCCATTTCAGGTGGCATAAAAGACCCCCTTTTCGGAAATGACATCTCCCTCTACATGTTCAGGCTCCCCTTTATAACCGATGTCCAGCATTATCTGGGCTTCCTCATCCTTGTAACAATGGCCTTTGTCTCTGCGATCTATCTCTTCAGGGGAGGAGTAACATATATAGAAGGACTTTTCAGTATTGACAGGCGTGTAAAGCTCCATCTTGCTCTTCTGGGAACTCTTTTCCTGTTTAATCTTGCTTTCAAGTTCTACCTTGACAGGTTCGATCTCCTTTTTGCAGAGCACGGTATACTGTATGGAGCTTCCTACACTGATACGCATGCAAGACTTCCTGTGCTTACAGGTATGATAGTGGTATTCGCACTGACAGGGTTGTTCCTGCCATTCACCGTGATCAGACGGTCAAGGCTCATGCTCATCGCACCGGTCGCTGTTGTCGCCATTGCATACTTCGTCGGCCTCGGACTTTATCCCTCATTCCTTCAGAGCTTCAAGGTTGCACCCAATGAGATCGTTCTCGAAAAGCCTTATATAAAACACCATATACGATTCTCAAGAATTGGATACGGTCTCAAGAACATCAGGACAGAGCAGTTCCCCCTCCAGGAGGATATCTCATCTGCCGAGATCAAGAAGAATCTCTCCACAATAAATAACATCAGGCTCTGGGACGAGGAACCCCTCTTGAAGACCTATGGTCAGCTCCAGCAGATCAGGACGTACTACCGGTTTATAGATGCCGACAATGACCGGTACATGGTAAACGGGAGGTACACCCAGGTGATGCTATCCCCGAGGGAGCTATCCTATCAGGACCTTCCTGGTAAGTCATGGATCAATGAAAGGCTCGTATTCACCCATGGAATAGGTCTTGCGATGGGACCTGTAAGTGGAATAACGAGGGAAGGCCTCCCCCAGTTCATTATCAAGGACATACCACCTGTCTCCTCAACGTCGGTCCGGATCACAAGGCCGGAGATCTATTTCGGAGAGAACACGAACGATTATGTCATCGTGAACACCAAGGTTAAGGAGTTCAGCTACCCCACACAGGAAGGAAATGTTTACACAACATACACGGGTAAGGGCGGAATCCGTCTTTCCTCAATCTTCAAGAGGCTTCTTTATGCGATCAGGTTCAGCAGCTTCAAGATCCTTCTCTCCACTGACATAACAGGCAAGAGCCGGATCCTCTATTACAGGGACATCCTCCAGCGCGTAAACAAGCTCATGCCCTTCATGCTCTATGATTCCGACCCTTACATGGTTGTAGGGGACAACGGACGGCTCTACTGGATGATCGACGCCTACACCTACAGCAAGCGGCTCCCCTATTCATACCCGATAAAGAGAGGTATCAATTATATAAGAAACCCTGTAAAGGTGGTGATTGACGCCTATGACGGGAACGTGAACTTCTATCTGGTGGAAAAAGACGAGATCATAGCCCGTACATACCAGAGAATATATCCAGGCGTTTTCAAGTCCCTTGAGGAAATGCCGGAGGACCTGAGAAGGCACATGCGATATCCCAGAAGCCTGATCCGGATCCAGGCCCGGATGTTTGCCCTCTTTCATATGACTGATCCGGGGGTATTCTACAACAAGGAAGACCTCTGGGAGATACCAGTATACAAGGGCTCTCCCCTGGATCCATACTACCTCGTGATGAGGCTCCCCGGGGAAGAGCGTGACGAATTCATTCTGCTTCTTCCATTTACACCTTCGAAGCGTGACAATCTTGCGGCCTGGATGGCGGCAAGGTGTGACGGAGAAAACTACGGAAAGATCGTGGTCTATACATTCCCCAGAGACCGTCTGGTCTTCGGTCCCCGCCAGATAGACGCAAGGATAGACCAGAACGCCTACATATCCCAGCAGCTCACTCTCTGGGGACAGAGGGGCTCCGATGTGATAAGGGGAAGCCTTCTCATAATCCCCGTGGAAAGATCACTCATATACGTCCAGCCGCTCTATCTGGTCGCCACTGACAGGGTGGGGCTTCCTGAATTGAGGCGGGTGATAATAGCCCACGGAAACAAGGTGGTTATGGAGGAAAACCTTGAGATGGCCCTTTCGGCACTTTTCAAGGCTGAATTCGAACCTCTCTCTGCAAGCACCCCTGAAGCCCGTAAGGACCTTTCTCTCATGGAAACGGGGCTGAAGGCCCTGGAGGCATTACGAAAGGCAAGGGAAGCCATAAGAAACGAGGACTGGAAGGCCTATGGAGAGTATATCAAGAGGGCAGAAAGCCTGCTGGAACGGTTCAGTACAGACAGGAAATAACGGGATCCGATGATAAATACTACCGGAGTATTTCTTCGGCTTTTTTCATGAGTTCATCCGCCTTCTTCTCATCAATCGTAAGCTTGACGAGTTTTACCGAACCCTCAACAGCGGCCCTCAGCCCTTCTATGTCATCAGGGGCATCCTCAATCCTGGATATAACCTTCTCAGCCTTCACACCAAGGACATCCCCCGCAGCCTCTATCAGTCTTGACTTGAGCACAGCCACCCCATCCTCGAAATCGGCAACCGATTCAATATAACCTTCAGCCAGAAGGCTCTCGATGGCAGAATCAACGTCTGGCATTCCGTATGCCTTGGCTTTAATCTTCTGAAGGGAAGAGGTTCCATCCACAAGCACAAGAACTCCCCGCATTCTTACGGGGAGACCGTACTTCCTGGTCTTTAGTTCTTCCTCCCCCTTTTCCGTCCTCCGGATAACCGGATCGCCTTCAAGCATTATTCAGTCAGTTCCTTAATGATCCTGTAGATAAGCTTGACAGTCATAACCACATAGATCGCTCCGAAGAAGAATATGAAGGCCACTATCAGACGGAGCACAGGTTCGGGAATCACTGAGAAGAAAGGAGTCGTCAGGTAGCCGAGGGTGAAAAACGTCACGAGGACTACCAGGAAATTCCATCTCTTGCCGACCATGCCGCCAGGAACCATCTTTTTCAGGCTTACCACAAGATAGAAACAGTAGAACATCACAAGGACTGCAGCAATACTGATAAAAAAGGTTACATCAAGCTTCATATACGCCCCTCCTCTCCAATATTGTATTAATCAATATTATTCTATTTTTACTAACTCTGTTTCTTCAACACATCATCCGCCCAGCTCAAGGCGGCTGAGACTGTTGGAAACCCGATAGTACTGGTAAGAAGGATCAGTGCATGATAGACCTCCTCTGGTGAAGCTCCGGCCTCAACAGCCCTTTTCGCATGGCTGTGAACAGCACCTTCAGAACGTATGGCTGCAGCAGCCGCAAGCTTGAGTAGCTGGGCCGTCTTCTGATCGAGTGGGCCCTGCTCCCCTGCCACCTTCCCAAGGTTGGAAACAGCGTCATAAAACCCCGGAAACCTCTCCCTGATTGAAACATACTGGCCTGGTAAAGACTTCTCTTCCATTCTTTCCTCCTCCACGGCCTTTTCGGATATCATACAATATACCAAAAATTTTTACAACAGACCGAATTGCTTCATCTGGGCAAGCCATCCCACTGATATAATTCCATTGAGCCGTTATCTACTATAAACCAGGGGTTATGCAGGTCTTTCTTGTTGTATTGGAGGGGCCTTCCAGTCTCCATCTCAAGGACCCGGCCGCCTGCTGCCTCTACAATCGCCTGGCCTGCCGCTGTATCCCACTCCATCGTCGGTCCGTAGCGGGGATAGACATCCGCCCTTCCCTCGGCAATCATGCAGAACTTGAGGGAACTTCCGGCTGGAAGGAACTCCACCTCACGGTAGATGTCCTTCATCCGTTCTATGAACCGGTTCTGCCGTTCGTTCCCGTGGGAGCGGCTTCCTGCTATCACGATTCCCTCCCTGCCGTCCGTAACCCGGAGCTTCTGGAAGTGTTCAGGGCCATTCCCTGCCGAAACAAAATCCCTCACAGCCCGGACATCTCCCCTGAAGGCACCCCTGCCAGGGAGGGAAAAATAGACAAGCCCCTTCACAGGGACATGAATCACACCCAGGACCGGCCTACCACGCTCTATCAATGCTATATTGACGGTAAACTCCCCGTTTCTCTTTATGAACTCCTTTGTCCCGTCAAGGGGGTCAACGAGCCAGAAGGACTGCCAGCAGGCCCGTTCAGGAAAGGGGATATCCCCTCCCTCCTCGCTGAGGAACTCTATCCCGCTTTCTTTCCGCTGCAGAGCTGTGGATATCAGTTCATGGGCACGCCGGTCTGCAAGGGTGAGGGGAGAGTCGTCTGCCTTTCTCTCCACCTCGAACTCACCCTCATAGACCTCAAGTATCGCCTCACCGGCACGGAGGGCTGCCTCAAGGGAAGCCTTGAGAAGGTCAATATAGATTCTTCTATCCTCCGTGCTTCTTCCTGTAGTCCTCAATCGCCTTTTTCAGGGCATCTGCACCCAGGTTTGAACAATGCATCTTCTGGGGCGGAAGCCCTCCCAGTTTGTCCGAGACATCCTGCTTTGTGATCTTCTCCGCCTCGTCAAGGGTCTTCCCCTTGGCCATCTCCGTTATCATGCTGCTTACGGCTATCGCCGCACCACAGCCGAAGGTCTGAAACTTGATGTCCTCTATCTTTTCATCCTTCACCTTGATGAAGAGTTTCATCACATCCCCGCAGGTGGGGTTCCCCTCGACTCCTATCCCGTCGGCATCGGGAATCTCACCCACATTCCTGGGGTTCATGAAATGATCCATCACTTCTTTGGAATACATGACTCACCTTCCTCCATATCTCCCCACCCTTCCGTAAAGGGTGAGAGTTCTCTCAATCTCTGAATTATCTGAGGAAACTCCTCAAGTGTATAGTCCACCTGCTCATCCGTATTGCCGGCACCGAAAGTGAAGACGACCGAACCATGGGCAACATGGGAGGGTATCCCCATGGAGAGCAGAACCGGTGATGCCTTCAGTGCCTTGGAGGTACAGGCAGAACCGCTTGCCACATAGATCCCCTTTGCTGCAAGCATCATGAGCATGCTTTCACCCTCGATGAATTCCACGCAGAAGCTTGCATGGCCGGGAAGCCTCTTCTCGGGATGTCCCGTAAAATGGACATTGGGAACCTTCATGATGCCGTCCTTCAGCCTGTCTCTCAATCTCCTTACATGTTCAATCCGGCCATCGAGTTCGGATATCGTCAGTTCTGCCGCCTTGCCCATGCCAACGATCGCCGGGACATTCTCAGTCCCAGCCCGCCTTCCGCCTTCCTGGATACCTCCGAATATCAGGGGGATAATCCTCTGTCCTTCCTTCACATAGAGGGCACCTGCTCCCTTGGGGCCGTAGAACTGGTGGGCAGCAAGGCTCATCAGGTCAACGCCCATCTCCTTGACATCAACAGGGATGTTACCGGTAGAGACCACGGCATCGGTATGAAAGGAGATCTTCCGCTCTCTGGCTATCTCTGCTATCTCCTTTACCGGCTCGATCGTCCCCACCTCCGGGCTTGCATGAATCATTGATATCAGGACGGTCTCATCGGTGATCGCCTTTCTGACTGCCTCAGGCTCTATGTAGCCCTGCCTGTCAGGCGTGAGATAGGTGACTGTAAAGCCCAGTTTTTCAAGGAACCTTGCGGAGTTCAGAATGGAATGGTGTTCCATCCTGGTCACGATTACGTGTTTACCCTCATACTGACGGGCCAGGGCAACACCCCTGAGGGCAAAGTTATTCGCCTCCGCCCCGCTTGAGGTGAAGATAATCTCGTTCGGCTTTGCATTTATGAGTCCGGCCACCTGCTCACGGGCCTTCTCAATCGCCTGCCTTGCATTCATCCCGAGGGGATAAATGCTCAGGGGATTTCCGTACTCTTCCCTGAAATAAGGCATCATCGCCTCAAGCACCTCTTCCCTCATCGGGTTTGTGGCAACGTGGTCAAAATAGCAATCCATAGTTGTCTCCTTGAAGTTATTTATCTGATTTTTCCCTGTCAAGACAGTACTTCATGCATCTTTCATAATCCTTCTCCGGGGTGGGGCAGTACTTCCTTGAAGTCCTTTTCCTTATATAGAACTTGAAGTGGTCCTCGGCCTCGTCCACACCAAGAAACTCGTTCCCCGTCTTCTCGCACCACTCGGGCACATCCTCAAGGGCGCCGTCATAATCGGTCAGCATCTCGAGGATCTGTCCGTCCTCAAGCTTTGCCATCATCTCATCGAGCTTCAGAAGGTGCATGGGACACATCATATAGACGATATCAGTAGTCACATCAGGCTTTATTCCCTCTTCTACAAACTTTATCTTGTTCATACCACTACCCCTTTCCCGGATTTAGCAAGCATCGTAAAGTCATCAAAGGACTTACCCTGCAGGAGGTCACCAAGGGTGACAGTATTCAGGAAATCCTCTATCTGCCTTCCAAGGGCCTTCCAGAGGAGGTGTGTCACACAAATCTCCACCCTTACGCAGCCCTCCTCAGGATTCAGACAGGAAGTTATGGCCAGGGGGCCTTCAAGTTCGAGGAGGATATCCGAGATGGATATCTCCTCAGGCATCTTTGCAAGGAGGTATCCTCCACCCGGCCCCTTGACGCTCCTGATCAGGCCGGCCCTCCTCAGTTTGTTCAGAATCTGTTCGAGATAATGGATTGAGACATCCTGTCTCTCCGATATCTCTTTGATGTTCACAGGCCTTTCAGGATAGCCCCTGGCTATCTCGTACATAGCCCTTACACCGTACTGCCCCTTTGTCGATAACCTCAGCATGGCTCTATTATAAAATACTTAACTGATTTTGTCAAGTATTTGGGCCAAAAGAAGTTTCCCCAAAAATTTCCAACACTTCCTGATTCGTGTGGACTAATTCATAAGGGGCACATCCCTTTTACTCTATACAGAGGATGTCATGAGCGGTTTTACGGAAATTTTGGGGTACCCTGCCAGGCGATGCGGAGTGTCCCGAAG
>WFTX01000098.1 GCA_015485235.1 Nitrospirota bacterium
AAGGGAGTGATTTATGGTATAATAAGTTTAGAAATAATTTACTTTCTAAACAAAAGAGCATGAAAAGAATCCTTGGCATCCTTACCGGATTGATCATCCTCCTTTCTGCTCATACACTGGCCTTTGGAGAGGCAGAAAGGGTGATAGACTTCACCCTTCCCGATACAACGGGAAGGGTGGTCCGGCTTTCTGACTACCAAGGGCAGGTGGTGGTCCTGAACTTCTGGGCGACATGGTGTGCTGCCTGCCTTGATGAGATCCCATCCCTGAAAAAGTTTTCCCAGAGTTATTCTTCCAGAGGTGTGAGAGTAATCGGGATATCCATAGACCGGAAGATTGAGACGCTTCGTTCCTTTCTGAAGAAACAACCACTCCCCTACAAGGTGCTTCATGATCCCGAAGGGAAGGTCTTTGTCGATCTCCTCACGGTACAGGGCCTTCCCGCCACATTCATCATAGACCAGGATGGAGAGATAAGGGAGGTCCTTCTTGGGAAGGTAGACTTCTCAGGGACCGGATTCAGAACAATGATAGATGACATCCTCAAGCGAGACTAAAATTATCATAAAGGGTGGAAAGAGTTTTAACAGAAAGGAGCAAAGAGGTATGAAGAGGCGGCTTATAGTTTTTCTGGCAGTGTTTTCCCTTCTTGCAGCCGGTTGTGGTTCAAGCACCTTCATAATAACAAAGGGAGAACGCGGGTATTACTTCGGCAGGGTGAGCAAATCCCTCCAGAAGCTGCTCTGTAAGAGCGGGGATTTCAGTAAGATCCTCAGGGATGCAGAGATCCCTGATCAGGTGAAGCCGGAGTTCTACAGGTATGTCTGCACGAAAGAGGCGGATAAGAAGAAGGTTGTCTCCCTCTACAAGTTCCTGAGCCCTTCGGAGAAGCAGAGCCTGAAGCGTGCCTTCATCAAGCATGGCTATACCGTAAACTACGTCCCCTGCTGAGGATAAACTTTGCTCTCCCGTGGGGAGAGTGAGATCGTCAAAGAAAAAGGGCTCCCTTCCGGGAGCCCTTATAGTTTCTGATGAAGGAGGGTCTTATTATTTATGTCAGAATCTCACATCAAAGGTGAAGTAGATATCCTGAGCCTTCTTCAGAGGAGTCAGGAACTGGGCTGATTCAGCCGTAAGGTCTGAAATCTTCTGCGGTGCACCTATCCAGCTGTTGCTCCCCGTGTAATTGAAATCATAGTACTGGTACCCGAGCCTGAGATAGGCCTTCCCGAGCTTGGCCACGGGGATCTCCGGAAGTTCCTGTATGATATAAGCCTCATAGACGTTTCCTCTGGTGCCGAGCTTGTTCGTCCACATGTCGTCAGAGGCGGGTCCGAAGGTCACCCAGTTCTTGGAACCATAGTTGTACTCAAGCCCTATCTTTGTGTTGGTCTTCTTGATATCATACCGGGCACCGAGATAGAAGTGGTGTCCTGTATGGCTGCTGTCATCAACGGGCATTCCGGTATTGGGGTCGATGTCATAGAGCAGGCCGGCCATCGGGGCATTCTGGATCATCACCACTGTGTCAGGAATCATGTCACCATTTGTATCCACGGGCTGAAGAATATCCATCCTGAGGACCTCACTTGAGGGGTGGGTCTTTGAGAGGGCGGCTGCACCGAAGAGGTTCAGGTCGCCAGGACCGAGATCCTCTATCTTGTAGGTTACGAGTGCTCCTAACTGATCGATATCACCAAGGTTGGCCTTCACACCTGAATCCGGAAAGGTGTCAAATATGTCAAAGGCCCTGTTCCACTGGAACTCTACATGAAAGGTGTCCGTATCAATGGGTACTACGTTCAACCCGATGAAGTTGACATCGTCAGGAGTATTGTCACCCGGAAGGTCCGACTCGTAACCGCCGTCAAAGCCCTTCCCGTAACAGAGCTTTGCATAGAATCCCGGGAGGAACTCTATGTCCGGAGCTGCACCGATCGTAAGGCCGTCAAAGGCATAGTTGACGAGAAAGCTGGGCACTCCGGAAGTGCCGGACTTCGCCTCGTTCTGCCTGTAGTTGCCGGGTATGCCGTTTGTGGAGGGCCGTCTTCCCACAGAGAACCAGACTGGCAGATCAAAGATGTTTGACCATGTAGCATAGGCGTAATCAACATAGAGGGTGTTGTTCAGGGGTACATGACCGACCTGTCCGTCAAAGGGTGCACCGTCAGGTGTAATCCTGTCGGCAAAATAACCGTTTCCGGTTACAGGATCAGATGTCTGGTGCCCCCAGATCTTGTACATGGCCAGACGGGCCTTCACAGCGATATTCTCGGTGACCTGGGCCTTCAGGTTCAGGCGGAACCGGTTGAGAAAGAGGGACTTGTTCTTCACGGTATACTCGTCCTGAACCGCCGCCGCCCCCTGGATCGCCATCAGGGTGTTCATGTCGATAGGTACGCCGACAGTATTGATCCCGTTGGGAAGGGCCACGGGCATGACATTACCGAACATCACCTGGTTCTGAAAGTGTTCGTAAAGTCCGTTTTCGAAACCGGCAAAATTGAAATGAGGATTCACGGTACCCTTGAGATAGTCATAACGGAACCGGTAGTCGCCCCCTATTGTGAGCCAGGAGAACTTCTTTGACGCCTCTTTTGCCTCCTGTACATCCGCCTGCTGTGTCATCTGCTGGTTCTGCAGATCATCCATCTGTTTCTTCAACTCATCGAGCTGCCTCGTCAGATCCTGAATCTTCTGCATCAGTTCATCCTGGGTAACGGCTGACGCCGTTGCAGGAAGTAATAGCAGAATACTCAGGAGCAAGAAAAGAAATCTTTTCATCTCCACCTCCCTGGTGCTCCTTGTAACAGGAGCAAGTGAAAGTAATGAAGCCGGTGAGACCGGCGGGTTCCACCTTCAGACAATTTTGAAAAGTTTATAAGATAACATACAATATTGTCAAGAAATTTATAAATTAATAAATGAAGCAATAAGTGTGCCAGTATCATTTCAGACATCAGGGGGAGAAAAAAGACCGGAGCCCCAGGGGACTCCGGCTTTCTGAGGGGGAAATGAATTGAAGGGTACCTGATTTACAGCAGGAATGTTGCCAGTATTAACCAGTGGATTTAAAAACCAATCTCTTGAGGAATGCCTTGCAGTTCTGCCAAAGGAGTTGCAGGTTTGCAAGGCTCAACTCAAGTAGAAAGGTTGTGTTTTCTCCCCAGATTGCCGATAGAAAAAATACCCCACCAATAAAGGGCAGGAGGGCATAGGGTTTGAGCGGTTTCAGGCGATCTATGATCTTCACCAGGAAGGTGAAGCAGATTGCCTGCCTCGGAACGGGGCCCCCGAAAAGTCGAAGACTTTTTGGGGTATGGCTGCCCTGGATGGCCTGCGAGAATGAGACGAAAAGCCTGTACCCTCCTGCCTTGTAACTGACTGATGAGTCAATCGGCATTTTTTGGGTTTCTAACGACGCTTGACAGGCTCCACCCTGACTGCACAGACCTTGAGTTCAGGTATCTTGACCGAGGCGTCAAGGGCGTCATTGGTCAGGAGATTGGCAGCAGCCTCGCGGTAATGCATGGGCAGAAACACCGTTCCTTCAGCCACCCTCTCCGTTATCCTTGCAGAAACTGTGACCGCGCCCCTTCTTGAGACGATCCTGATGGCGGCTCCATCGCGTATCCTGAGTCTCCGGCTGTCTCCGGGGCTGATCTCTACGTAAGGAGTGCCGCAGTGTGCCTCGATCGGCTCCACCTGCCTGGTCATTGTACCGGAGTGATACTGGAAGAGGTTCCTTCCCGTCGTGAGGACCAGGGGGTAGTCCTCATCTGTCGTCTCTGCCGGAGGATTGAATGATACCGGGGAAAAGGGCACCTTGCCCTTGGGGAATCCATCCTTGTACAGATATGGTGTGCCGGGATGGCTCTCATCCGGGCAGGGCCACTGAAGCCCTTCCTCCTCAAGCCTTTCATAAGTAATCCCCTGAATCGGAGGCCACAACTCACCCCACTCCCGGAGGACATCCCGGGGTGATGAGTATTCCATGGGGTAACCCATCCGGCGGGAGAGTTCCATGATGATGGAGAGGTCGTCCCTGGCCTGGCCGGGAGAGTCAATGGCCTTCCGCACCCGCTGGACCTTCCGTTCCGTGTTTGTGAAAGTGCCCTCCTTCTCAAAGGCGCTGGCCGCCGGAAGCACCACGTCGGCAAGCCGGGCCGTATCGGTCAGGAATATATCCTGGACAACGAGGAAGTCGAGAGTCTCCAGGGCCTTGACCGTGTGGTGCGCATTGGGGTCTGTGACCACAGGGTTTTCACCCATGATGTACATGGCCTTAAGCCTCTTTTCAAAGGCAGCGATTATCATCTCTGTAGATGTAAGTCCTGGCGAATCAGGCAGCTTCACGCCCCAGGCTTCTTCAAATTTCTTCTGTACCTCTGGAAGGCCGACCTTCTGGTATCCTGGGAAGACATTGGGCAGGCAGGCCGCATCCGAGGCACCCTGGACGTTGTTCTGTCCCCTGAGCGGGTTTACCCCGGTACTCTCCCTTCCGATATTACCCGTGAGGATGGCAAGGTTTGCAATGGCCTTTACATTGTCGAGGCCGCAGGTATGCTGGGTGATCCCCATGGTATAGAATATGCCTGCATTCCGGGCCTCGCCGTAGATCCTTGCGGCCCTGATTATATCGTCCCGCGATACACCGGTTATTCTCTCCACCTCTTCAGGTGTGAACTCCTCAATGGAGCGCTTCCACTCTTCAAAGCCCTCTGTCGCGGCCTCAATGAACTCCCTGTTCATCAGGCCTTCTTTAACTATTACATGGGCCATCCCGTTCAGTAGCGCCACATCCGTACCAGGCCTCATCTTGAGATGCACCTCGGCAAACCTGGTCATGGGGACCGACCTCGGGTCGGCTACCACAATGCGTGCGCCTCTGTGAAGGGCCTTTATCATTCTGTTGGCTATAACAGGATGGGACTCCTTGGTGTTTGAGCCGATGATGAATATTGCATCCATCCCCTCGATCTCACGGATGGAGTTGGTCATCGCCCCTGAGCCGAATATGGCGGCCAGACCGGCCACGGTGGGTGAATGTCACAACCGTGCGCAGTGGTCCACGTTATTGGTGCCTACCACTGCCCGGATGAACTTCTGGAACAGATAGTTTTCCTCATTCGTGCACCTTGCCGATGACAGCCCGGCGATCGAGTCCGGACCGTGGGCTTCCTTTATCTCCAGAAGCCTCGAGGCTACAAGGTCAAGGGCCTCTTCCCAGGTTGCCTCCCTGAATAGATCTTCAACCTTCTCCGGGGCACCCTCTCCTCTGGGGACCTTCCTTATGAGGGGAACGGTCAGTCTCTCAGGGCTGTTGGCGAACCTGTAACCGAACCTCCCCTTCACGCAGAGCCATCCTTCGTTCCATGAATCTTCCCGGGCCGTCACCTTGGCGATCTCATTCCTGTTGACATGGACGGTGATGTTGCAACCAGTACCACAGTAGGGGCAGACGGTCTCGACTTCCCGGAGGCTCATCTGCCGTCCCTTGCGCGCCCAGAGCTTGCCTGTCAGGGCGCCTGTGGGGCAGACCTGCACGCACTGTCCGCAGAACTCGCAGTCCAGGTCCTCCTCGAAGTTGGTGCATATCTTTGCCTTGAAGCCGCGGTAACCGAAATCAATGGCCTCCACTCCCTGTATCTCTCTGCACACCTTGACGCATCTGCCGCAGAGGATGCACTTTTCAAGGTCCCTCTCAATGAAGGGGTTGCCGTCTCTCTTTGAGTACCTCCTCCGTTCGCCGGCAAACTGGAAGCCATCGACTCCATAGGTGTAGGCAAGCTCCTGAAGAGTACACGCTCCTGCCTTCTCACAGAGCATGCAGTCATGGGGGTGATCCGACAGAATCAACTCCAGGATGAGCTTTCGCAGTTCCTCCAGTTCCGCTGTGGACGTGTTTACCTCCATGTCTTTGTTAACGGTGGTAGTGCATGCCGTGACAGGCCTGAGGAACCCCTTCACCTCAACGATACAGAGCCTGCATCCACCAAAGTATGTCAGCCTGGGATGGAAGCAGAGAGTGGGGATATATATCCCGTTTCTTCTGGCTGCCTCCAGTATGGTAATGCCCTCGGGTACGTCTATCTTCTTTCCGTCTATTGTAATCTGAACCATTGCTACTCCCTTTCGACTGAACTGAATTTGCATACCTCGTAGCACATGCCGCAGCGGATACACTTTTCAGGATCTATCCTGTGTGGTTTTTTCTTCTCTCCGCTTATGGCCTCTGCAGGGCAGGCCCTCCGGCATGCTCCGCAACCCGTGCATGTCTCTTCGAGTATCCAGTAAGTGAGAAGGGCCTTACAGACCCTGGCAGGACATTTCTTATCTATAATATGGGCTTCATATTCCTCCCTGAAGTACTTGAGCGTGCTGAGCACCGGGTTCGGTGCGGTCTGCCCGAGACCGCAGAGGGATGTGGACTTGATCCCCTTGCAGAGCCTCTCAAGCTTGGCGATATCATCCGGCCTGCCCCTGCCCTGGGTGATGCGGTCCAGTATCTCCAGGACCCTCTTGGTCCCCACCCTGCAGGGCACACACTTGCCGCAGGACTCGGCCTGGGTGAACTGGATGAAGTACCGGGCCATGTTCACCATGCAGTCGTCCTCGTCCAGAACGATCATGCCGCCGGAGCCGACTATCGAGCCTACCTTTGCGAGGGACTCATAGTCCACATGGAGATCAAACATGCTGGCCGGTATGCATCCCCCGGAAGGGCCGCCGGTCTGGACCGCCTTGATCTCCTTGCCGCTTTCCGTTCCGCCGCCTATGTCGTAAAGTATCTCCCTGAGAGTTATCCCCATGGGGACTTCAATCAGCCCTGTATTCCTTATCTTGCCTGTGAGTGCAAAGACCTTGGTGCCCCTGGATTTCTCAGTGCCGTAGGAGGCGAACCATGACGCCCCCTTACGCATTATGTAGGGTATGTTTGCAAGGGTCTCCACATTATTGATGACCGTGGGGCACTGCCACAGCCCCCTGTTGACAGGGAAGGGAGGCTTCGACCTGGGCATGCCCCTCTCGCCCTCTATGGATGCGATAAGGGCTGTTTCCTCACCGCATACAAAGGCCCCTGCCCCGAGCTTGATCTCAATATCGAAACTGAACTTCGTTCCCAGTATTGCCTTTCCGAGGAGGCCCTTCTTCCGGGCCTGGGCTATGGCAAGCTTCAGCCTTTCCACTGCAAGGGGATATTCCGCCCTTATGTAGACATAGCCCTTGCTGGCACCGATTGAAAAGGCCCCTATCATCATGCCCTCTATCACGGCATGGGGGTTTCCCTCAATGACCGCCCTGTCCATGAAGGCGCCCGGGTCTCCCTCGTCGGCATTACAGATCATGTACTTCCGGTCACCGGCGGCCTCCCGGGCCAGCTCCCACTTAAGGCCTGTGGGAAAGCCTGCACCACCTCTTCCCCTAAGACCCGAGGCCTTTATCTCGTCGATCACCATCTCAGGAAGGCACTTCTTCAGGATCCTGCCTATGGCCTCATATCCACCGCTGGCAATATAGTCATCTATGTCTTCAGGGTCAAGCACTCCGCAGTGGGAGAGTACGACTTTGACCTGCTTTTCATAGAATGCATCGAAGGAGTCGTCCACGAGCCATTCAGAGACGGGTTTTCCTCCGGCTATATGCTCTGTAACTATCCGTTCCACCATATCCGGTTTCACATACTGGTAGGTATGCTTCTGTCCGTCTGTGTGGACCTCCACGAGCACATCCCTTGCGCAGAGGCCGAGACAGCCAACCTGGTGAGAGGAGCAGTGTTCCTTTACAGAGGCATCCAGCCCGGCACTGGCAAGGGCCTCCCGGAACCGCTCAAGCACATCTCTCCCTCCCGCAGCAATGCCTGCCGGTCCCATGCAGACCCTTATAACCACATTATTCTCCATCTACTTCTTTTTCATCTTCCGGATCTCTTTAACCAGCCTGTCGGCGTTTGCCCTGCCCCTGACGTCTCCGTTTACGAGCACTACAGGGGCGAAGCTGCAGGTGCCCAGGCAGGCCACTTCTTCAAGGGTGAACTCACCGTCTTCCGTGGTGTCGTTCTCTCCGTCAAGGCCGAGTTCCCTTCTGAGCCCTGAGATTATCCTTTCAGCCCCCCGCACATGACAGGCCGTTCCGCAGCAGACCGTAATATTGTTTTTACCCATAGGGGTGAGACGGAACTGGGCGTAAAAGGTGGCAACTCCATAGAATTTGCTTGGTGCGATCTGCAACTTGCGGGCAAAATAATCTATCGCCTCCCTGGGAATGTAACCGAAGGATTCCTGCACTTCCTGGAGAAGGAAGATAATGTTTTCATTACGCTTATGGTACTTTTTCAGGATCTGGTCTAATTTCTTTTTCATAAGATTTGTTTATAAGTTTATTATCAGGGGTTATATTACCACAGGGGATGATTTTTTTTCATCCCCACGGATCAAAGCAAACTGCATGCCAGAACAGGTTATTACAAAAACCACACAGACCGGTGGAGAGGGACATCCTTGGAAGGAAAAAAAATCATTTAAATTAAGGGGGTTGTTTCATGCAGGGCGTTAATCTCCAAAAGGAGAGCATGCGAAGGGCATGGTGAAACTGGGGCAGAATTGCCCGGTGACATTACAAAATCTCACATCCTCGTTGCCAGGAGGGGTGGTTTTTTGGGGCCTTCATTTTTCAGGTCGCCGTTTCAGGGTGTATGGCGGGTCTTTAAAGAATTATACCCTGTCTGGCAAAAAACTCACTCAGCGCAAGCCGTACCACTGCCCCGCGGGACCACTTCTGTCCGGTCTCCTCTGAGTATTTACGGGCAAAGTCATCCAGGGCCTCAAGAATCTCTTCCTCGAGATAGATCGATGTCTTTACCAGTTTTTCATGCCCTTCCGTCATGGGTACACCTCCTTCAGGTATGATGACCGGCATACTGTCATAAAGTCTCTTTCATTCTATCATGTTCCGGGTGTGAATATGCACAGCGAGCGCATACCCCAGATTGCCGATAGAAAAAATGCTCCAACAATAAAGGGCAGGAGGGCATAGGGTTTGAGCGGTTTCAGGCAATCTATGATCTTCACCAGGAAGGTGAAGCAGATTGCCTGCCTCGGAGCAGGGGTCCCCGAAAAGTCGAAGACTTTTTGGGGTATGGCTGCCTTGGATGGCCTGC
>WFTX01000099.1 GCA_015485235.1 Nitrospirota bacterium
TAAGAGACAGATACATGGTAGTCCATGTAAGCGCATCCTCGATACGAGTCCGTTCCGGACCTGTGTCGGCTCGGCGGAAACCGACCGGACTTCTCTACATAGAAACCCTTCTTACAACTGATCAAGCCTGTTAAGGTACTGTCCATAACAGACTTTCTTTGCTCAGACCTGACCGGAGCTTTATAATGAAAGTTTCAGACCCTACCCTGGAATCTTGCCATGAGACCTACGAGGGTGAGCCCCCTGCTGCACCCCGGGTTTATGCAACGCTAACCTTAACGTTGTATTAAACTGCCCTGAAAGGACATTGCCCAACGCCTGGGCAACATCAGAGTTAAACCTCTAAGCCTTTACTATCTTCCTCTTTGCCCTGATCCCTGCTGTGGCATTCCTCGTGTCTATAACCAGGCTGGCGTGTTTCACGATAAAGGGATAGTCGTAGGAACTGTGATCAGTGGCAATGACTACACAATCATACTTCCTTAGCTTCCCTGCAGAGAGGTTCACAGACTTCATCCTGAAATCATATTTCCTCATCCTGTGGGTCTCGGGGATATGGGGGTCATTATAATCAACCCGGGCTCCCTCTTTCCTGAACAGTTCTATCAGTTTCAGCGAGGGAGATTCCCTGATATCATCCACGTCCCTTTTATAGGCAAGGCCAAGAATCAGGATCTTTGCCCCCCTTATGCTCTTGCCTCGCTCATTAAGTGCCTTGAGAGTCTTCTGAAACACAAAATAGGGCATGAAGGTATTTATCTCCCCGGCAAGTTCAATGAACCTTGTGTTGAAGTCATACTCCCGGGCCTTCCAGGTAAGGTAAAAGGGATCAATGGGGATGCAGTGTCCCCCCAGTCCTGGACCGGGATAGAAGGCCTGAAACCCGAAGGGTTTTGTCTTTGATGCCTCTATAACTTCCCAGACATCTATCCCCATCCTGTCAAAGAGCATTTTCATCTCGTTGACAAGTGCGATATTTACAGCCCTGTAGATGTTTTCAAGGAGTTTTGTCGCCTCGGCTGTCTTTGTTGATGAGACAGGGACCGTCTTCTCAATTATTGTGTTGTACAGGGTCTCAGCAGCCATCAGACAGTCTTTTGTGTATCCCCCAACCACCTTCGGGATTGTCCTTGTGGAAAATTCCCTGTTGTTAGGGTCCTCTCTCTCCGGTGAATAGGCGAGGAAAAAGTCCTTTCCCGCTTTTAAACCGCCTTCCTCAAGGATCGGCTTCATCACCTCTTCAGTAGTGCCCGGATATGTTGTTGATTCAAGAATTACGAGCTGACCCTTCCTGAGATGCCCGGCCACCGTCCTGGTTGTGGAGACCACATAGGAGAGATCCGGTTCACGATGCTCATTCAGGGGTGTGGGGACACAGATAATTATACAATCCACCTCCCTGATAAGGGAAAAGTCATCGGTCGGGGTGAATTTTTCTTTTTTTACGCACTCCCTTATCCTGGATGAAGGAATGTGACCGATATAGGAGATCCCTCTCCTGAGTTTTCTCACCTTTGTGCTGTCAAGATCAAAACCGGTTACATCAAACCCGGCCGATGAAAACTCAACCACAAGGGGGAGGCCCACATATCCCAGACCGATGATGCCTATCCTGGCATTTCTCTTACGGATCAGATCAATGAGTTTCATGCATATTCCCTCCGTAGCTATTAACCTTAGAGTTGCAAAAAACCGCCCGGAAACGGCAGGGAGTCATGCCCGAAAGCCTTTCCAGCGATACCTTAGCTTAAGGTGACATCCCCTGAATCAGGATACCACCCGGCGTTAAGTCCTCCGTTACTGCTTATCCTGAAATATCTCATCGGTTCTGGAGAGGCTTGAGGGTATGGATCCCAGCCTGTTTATTCAACGGTTAGGTTAATCCAGAGTTTATATATTACACCAGAACCCCGGGAGCAGGCAAACATTAATGAAGAACCCTGCGGCCACGATACGGGCAAGTCCGAAACGGACTCGTATCGAGCAAGACCGCAGGGTATCTTCGATATGTAAGGAATTATTTTATTGTAATATTCGCTCGTTAACCCCGTGGCAAGACTACGGGGATCGATACGATTAAAAATGCACTCGCTATGCATATTCAAGCTTAACGCAATCAGATGAGCAGTACGTATGGGCAATGCCGTGTTATTCTTGCGTTTTCTTTACCTTGACAGCGTGGCTCTATTTATAGGAAAATTCATTATAATCACATTCCTGTATTGGGGCGTAGACAAACGGCAAGTCAGGAGATTTTGGCTCTCCCATTTGGAGGTTCGAGTCCTCCCGCCCCAGCCAGAAGAGCACTTTCATGAGGGACCTCCGACATGCTTTGAAACTATCCGTTATGATACTTTATCTGTAAAGGAGGTTGCCGTGTCTGGGAAAAGAATCCTTGCTCATATAGCTACACTCGGCCCCCTTGGCTTCGCACCTGTAGCTCCCGGGACAGCCGGGAGTCTCTTCGCCTGGCTGCTCTGCCTTGTCCTGAGGCCCCAGATCTGGCTCCTTCTCATCATGGCTTTTAGCATCTTTATTCTGGGGATTTATGCGGCTGGTGAGGCAGAGCGCAGGCTTGGAGAAAAGGACAGTTCCCATATCATTATTGATGAGGTGGCAGGTTACATGGTCGCAATCATCTTCCTTTCCCCGACTATCCTGAACCTCACGGCAGCACTCATCATCTTCCGGCTCTTTGACATCCTCAAGCCCCCTCCTATAAGATATTTTGAGCAGAGGATCAGTGGAGGGGTGGGGGTGATGTTTGATGATGTACTTGCCGGGGTCTATACTAACCTGGTTCTACAGGTCTTCATCTTAATTAGGGGGTAAGAGGTGAGAGAGATACAGAAGGCCGCCTCAGAGGTCCATGCACTTCTTTCAGAGAGGAGCCTTACCCTTGCATTGGCAGAATCCTGCACAGGCGGAATGATTGCAAACCTGTTGACGGATATACCTGGAGCAAGCATGTTCTTTGTTGCCGGAGTAATAACCTATTCAGTGAAGGCCAAAATGATCTTTCTGGATCTTCCAGAGTCGATTATCAAAGAATACGGGGTGGTAAGCAGTGAGGCTGCTCTCAGGATGGCTGATGGAGCAAGGGTGAGGGCAGGTACTGACATAGGCCTTGCCACTACAGGGAACCTTGGGCCAGACAGACTTGAGGACAAGCCGGCAGGGCTCGTGTATGTGGCGGTATCTTTTCGGGGGGAGCACCGTTTCCGCGAACTCAGGCTCAGGGGCAGCAGGATGGAAAACAAGGAATCTGCCTCATCCGAGGCTCTCAGACTCCTCAAGGAGGCGATTGAATCCATGGGGTGAGGTGTTTTATCGCCATAGATATCCCGCCGGAAGTCAAGGAAAATGTCGGAAGGCTAATCAATGACTTAAGGCCCTACTCAACCGGGGTCAGGTGGGTCAGACCGGAGGGGATACATATAACACTCCGGTTTCTGGGAGAGGTCAAGGATAAACTTCTCCCGGAATTACATACCTCAATTCGGGCGGCTCTCGAGGGTATCGGTCCCTTCCAGATACACCTGAAAGGGACAGGGGTATTTCCGGACTACCGGAGGCCCCGCGTTCTATGGATAGGGATTGAGGAATCTTCCGGCCTTTCAGCCATCCATGAAAAGACTGAAGATGCCCTTGTCCGTCTTGGATTTCAGAGGGAGACCCGGCCCTTCAACCCTCATCTGACGGTAGGCAGGATAAAGTCCCTCAGGGAAATAAGGGACCTCATGAGAGAATGGAGAGGCCATAAAGATGATGAGTTTGGTAAAATAGACGTATCGGAGAT
>WFTX01000100.1 GCA_015485235.1 Nitrospirota bacterium
GAGTAACGACAGGGGCAGGGCTGTATGCCCCCATCCCGCCCGTGTTCGGTCCCTGGTCATTGTCAAAAACCCGTTTGTGATCCTGGGAACTCGCCATGGGGAGTATTGTCTCCCCGTCGGTGAATACCAGGTAGGATGCCTCCTCACCGGTGAGGCACTCTTCAACAACCACCCGGTTTCCGGCCTCACCGAAGGCCCGGTCCTTCATTATCAACCTGAGGGCATCGATCGCCTCATCCACGGTTCCTGCAACGATCACCCCCTTGCCGGCTGCGAGGCCGTCAGCCTTTATCACAATGGGCGCCCCCTTCATTCTCACGTATTCTTCGGCATGGATGTAGGAGGTAAAGGTCCTGTACTCGGCCGTCGGGATACCGTGCCGCCTCATGAATTCCTTGGCAAAGACCTTGCTCGATTCCAGCTGGGCGGCATGGCGTGTCGGGCCGAGAACCTTCCTCCCGTCCTTCTGGAAGACATCAACCACACCGGCTGAGAGAGGTGCCTCGGGCCCCACTATGGTGAGGTCAATCCACTCGTAACGGACGAAATCAAGGAGGGCCTGATGATCGTTCTGGTCCAGATCAACACACCGGGCCAGTTCGGAAATACCGGCATTCCCGGGGCAGCAGAAAATCTCATCCACCCGCTTGCTCTGGGAGAGCTTCCAGACCAGTGCGTGCTCCCTTCCTCCGCCTCCAATAACAAGAACCTTCATATCGTTCCTCCCTTAAGACTATTTGGCTAAACCTCGGTCATTGGTCATTTCTCGCCTTATACTACACGCTCCATGCTATACGCTGTTTTTCAAGCCTCAACCTGTTTTTTCACTCCTTGCGCCGGACTTCCGTCCTGGTAACAAGCCAGTAGACCACGCCAAGGACAAGTATGGCTGCTATCAGATAATAAGAAACCATGCCCGCTTCATGCTTGAGTGTGGCTATCATGAGGTCCCGGATAAAGGCCACAAGGGCGACACCGATGAAGACGCTGATATTGAACTTTCCACCCTTCAGGTGGGAGATCTCAGTATTCATGAGTTCGATAAGTACCCAGAGGATCAGGAGGGAGCCGAGAGCGGTGATTATTCCCTTTGAGAAGTGTCCCTCAATCAGTGTATAGATATCATAGAAAAAGAGTCCCACCACACCCAGGGTTATCACTATCAGTGCAAAGACCAGCACTATATTCATGGCCCCTGCAAACTGTTCAGCAAAGTTTACGACCTTGCTTCTCAGCCGGTAGGCCACTGAGTACTGCTCGATCTCCTGTTCCACATAGGAACTGGTGATGACATCGAGGTTTATGTCCAGCAGCTTGTTCAGGGCCTCCTTCATCCTGGTCCTGGTCTTCCTGTTCTCGATCTCCTCGGAGAGTATTCCTATGAGCATCACCCTTATGTAATTCATGGAGGCGCTCACATAGTGGGGATCAATCCCTTTCCGGGCGTGTACCTTTCCTATCTTAACGAGTCTCTTGTAGTAATTGCTGTCATAGGGCCCCCTGAAGAGGTTCAGGAGCCAGTGCTTGTGGGAGGCGGAAAGATTGGGATGGGTCTTGAGCTTTTCATGGACCGGAGGCTCTCCTATTTCAACAATCCTCTCCTCCAGGGCCTGGATCAGATCATCAGCCCTTGGCTCAATGAGTGGATAGAGGGATTTGACCAGCTCAGCATCCCGGTCCGAGAAGCGATAGTCTTCTCTTATTTTCTGAAAAGCTCCCATTCTGCAGGCTCCCGGTGGACCTATTGCGCCTTATGGCTTTCTTCAATGGTATTCTGAAGGTATTCGGCTATCAGGGAGTCATAGCGGGAGGTATGGGCGAACACCTTCTGCGCAAGGGCCACCCTCGTCCGGTAACTCACATCACCACCGAGAGAGACCATCTCGTCGCGGATGTTGTTGTAATCCCCGGGATCAACGATAACGACAACGCTTTCAAAGTTCTTGGCCGAGGCGCGGAGGAGTGTAGGGCCGCCTATGTCAATATTCTCAATCGCATCCTGGAAGGTTACATCGGGTTTTGATATGGTCTGTTCAAAGGGGTAGAGGTTCACCACCACCATGTCTATTGTTCCTATTCCGTGGGCCTGGAGCTGTTCCATATGTTCCGGTATATCCCTCCGGGCGAGTATTCCGGCGTGGATCTTTGGATGGAGGGTCTTTACCCTCCCATCCAGCATCTCAGGGAAACCCGTATAGTCCGAGACCTCAATCACCGGAAGCCCCGCTTCCTTCAGCTTCCTTGCCGTTCCGCCTGTGGAGAGTATCTCCACGCCCAGGTCAACGAGAGCATGACCGAAGTCTTCCACACCTGTCTTGTCGGAGACACTGATGATGGCCCTTCTGATTTTTGACATGCCTTCCCCCTTATTTTAGAGTTCAGGTTAGATTTTAACATCTTGCCTTTGTGATGGTAAAGCCATTAAGATTAATGAATGCCTCTTTTCCAGTATGAAGCGGTAGACAGAAAGGGAAACAGGTACAGGGACCGGAGAGAGGCAGCAAGCGCTGCCGTCCTGAAGGATGAACTCCGGAAAGAGGGTTTCATCCCCCTTTCCATTGATCCCTATACACCTTCCCGTTTCAATCCGTTCCGTAGAGTGACCACCAAGGACCTTCTCATCTTCACTCAGGAACTTGCGAGCCTTATAGAGTCAGGGCTTACCCTGGACCGTGCCATCCTGGTCCTTGCACAGCACTCTGAGAAGGAGAGGCTCCGGGAGGTTCTGAACGACGTCTACCGGGCGCTCCAGAAGGGACAGTCCTTTTCAGAGGCACTCCAGGCCCAGAAGATCTTCCCCCGCCTCTATGTGAACATGGTCAAGGCAGGAGAGGCAGGGGGGATACTTGAGCCGGTCCTGAAGAGGATAGCCGCCTTCATCCAGACCACAACGGAGTTCAAGGAGGAGATCACCTCTGCCCTTATCTACCCGATCCTGCTCACCCTTGTAGGGTCCTCTGCAGTGGCAGTCCTGATGCTCTATGTAATCCCCCGGTTCGCCGGGATCTTCAAGGAGATGGGGCAGGCCCTGCCCCTGCCGACCCAGATACTCCTTGGCGTAAGCAGTGCGGTGAGTTCGTCATGGTGGGTAGTGTTAATCGTGTTTGTTGTGGGTGGGGTTTTCTTAAGGGAGTACCTGAAGACCGATGAGGGACGGATATTTCTTGACCGGCTGCTCCTCCGGATTCCCCTCCTCAGAAGCCTCCAGATGAAGATCTACATAGCAAGGTTCTCAAGGACGATGGGGACCCTTCTGAAGAGCGGAGTACCCATTCTCTCGGCGATCAGGATCTCCCGCGAGGTTGTGGGCAACCAGGTCATCTCCCGGAGGCTGGAGGTCCTCGAAGAGGGGGTCCGAAAAGGAAAGGGCGTGACTCAGCCCCTGAGGGAGAGCGCCGTGTTTCCAGAGGTGGTGATGCAGATGGTCGCCGTGGGTGAGGAGGCGGGGAGGCTCGAGGAGACCTTCATCCATATAGCAGAGAGGTTTGAGGCAGAAAGCCGGAGCTTTATCAAGAGATTGATCAGCTTCATTGAGCCTGCCCTGATACTCCTTATGGGGCTTGTGGTTGGGTTCATAGTAATATCGATGCTCCTTGCGATATTCTCCATCAACGAGATTCCTTTATAGCCGCCTTTATTATCAGCACACCTGTCCAGAACAGTTAACCTGAATGTTGCATAAACAGGCGGGGAGCCATACCCTCAAGCCTTCTCCAGAACCGATGAGATATTTCAGGATAAGCAGTAACGGAGGACTTAATGCCGGGTGGTATCCTGACTCAGGAAATGTCACCTTACGCAAAGGTATCGCTGGAAAGGCTTTCGGGCATAACTCCCCGCCGTTTCCGGGTGATTTTATGCAACTGTAAGGTTAACCC
>WFTX01000101.1 GCA_015485235.1 Nitrospirota bacterium
ATTTTTTACTTCGCGCTCTTCGTGGAGGATGATTATCAACCTGACGGGTGAAAGACCGGCAGCTGGTGTATGGATAAAGCGGTATTGCTAAAATGGGGATTACTCCCCGCCTTCACCAGCCCCATAGTCTGATATTCAGATATCATTAGTAGTAGAATCGCTCAATTTGGGTTGTAAAAAGATCGGATTACCACAGAGGACAGGAAGGTCACCGAGATTAAGAAAAAACAAAACTACAGAAGTCTTCCCTCCCTGCTCAGAGGAGCTTTTTGATTTCTTCAAGGGAAGTGTCGGTGTTAAGTGTTTTGACTCCTCCGTCAATACGCCTTATAAGGCCTGAGAGGACCTTGCCCGGCCCTACCTCGATGAATGTCCTGATCCCGGACTCGATAATGTTCCTGACAGAGTCTTCCCAGAGAAGGGGGCTGTCGAGCTGTTTTACCAGGGAGGCCTTGATGCTTCCCGTGGTATTCAGAAACATGGCATCGGCATTGTTTACAACGGGGATCCTGGGGGGTGAGAAATCGATCCTTTCAAGTTCCTCTGCAAGCTGAGAGGATGCCTCGATCATGAGGGCACAGTGTGAAGGGGCGCTCACGGCAAGGGGAACCGCCCGTCTTGCCCCCCGTTCCTTTGCCATCTGAATTGCCTCTTCCACTGCCGGGCGTTCCCCGGCTATCACGATCTGGCCCGGGCAATTGTAGTTTGCAGGAGAGACATAGCCTGAAGAGACATCAAGACATATGCTGTCCACGTCTTCCCTGGAGAGGCCCAGGATTGCGGCCATCAACCCCTTTCCCTCAGGGACGGCGTTCTGCATGAAGTGTCCCCGTTTTTCCGTGAGCCTGAGGGCATCATGGAAGCTGATCACACCGGCGGCAACAAGGGCGGAGTACTCTCCGAGACTGTGGCCGGCAACTACCGCTGGTTTAAGACCCACCCTTTCGAGTACTCTGAGAGTGGCAATGCTCACCGTGAGGATGGACGGCTGGGTCCTGAAGGTCTTGTTCAGCTCTGTCTTGGGCCCCTCGAAGCAGAGGGCCTTCATGTCATAGCCAAGAACCTCTGAAGCCTCCTCAAAGGTCTCCCTTGCCTCGGGGTATCCGGCATGAATCTCCCTCCCCATCCCCACATACTGGGAACCCTGCCCAGGGAAGATAAAGGCGATACTCATTACTGTTTAACCTCTTTTATCTTTTTTATCAGTGCCGGGACGACCTCATAGACATCACCCGCTATCCCGTAGTTGGCCACTGAGAATATGGGGGCCTCAGGGTTCTTGTTTATCGCTATAATGATGTCCGATGACTGCATCCCCACCAGATGCTGGACTGCACCTGAGATGCCGCAGGCAATGTATATCCTCGGGCAGACGGTCTTTCCGGTCTGGCCAACCTGATGGCTGTATGGTATCCAGCCTTCATCAACGGCTGCACGGGAGGCACCTACCACACCGTTGAGGAGCGAGGCGAGTTCTTCAAGGAGGGCAAAGCCTTCGGGTTTTCCAAGGCCCCGTCCGCCTGATACGATTACATCCGCCTCCTGAAGGTTGACGGATATCTCCGACTCCTCCTTCACAGTCCTTATGACCTTTGTCCTTGAAGAGAGGTTGGTGACCTCAACAGGGATTATCTCGCCGGTCCGGGACTCGTCAGGCTGGAGCCGTTTCATCACCCTGGGCCTGACCGTGGCCATCTGGGGCCTGTGGGCAGGGCAGAGTATGGTTGCCATGATATTACCGCCAAAGGCGGGACGGATCTGGAGGAGGTTGCCCGTCTCAGGATCGATCTCAAGGGAAGTGCAGTCTGCCGTCAGTCCTGTCCTCAGTCTTGCCGCCACCCTCGGAAGGAAGGACCTCCCTATGGGGGTTGCGCCGGCAAGGACGATCTCAGGCTGGTGGCTTCTTATCAAACGGCTGAGAAGCTCTGCATAGGGTTCATCATTGAAGTGATCAAGGATCGGGTCCCGGGCATGGTAAACCCTGTCGGCACCACCCTGAATGAGTGCCTCTGCCTCCTCATCGGAAGCACCGAAGAGGACCGCCGAGAGTGAGGAGCCCCTTGCATCTGCAAGCCTTCGTCCTGCGCCGAGAAGTTCATAGGCAACGTCGGCAACACGGCCATCCCTCTGTTCGGCAAAGACCCAGACGCCCCTGTAGGCGCTGAGGTCTCCCACAGGCTCACCGGCTTCACCTCCTATCTCCTTGATGGCGCCTTCAGGACAGACACTCAGGCACGCCCTGCATAGCTGGCAGTACTCATTGATGAATGCCTTGTCATCCTTCATCACGATGGCATCGTAAGGAC
>WFTX01000102.1 GCA_015485235.1 Nitrospirota bacterium
CTATCAGGAATGCGAAGATGACCTTCCTGAAGGGATGAGGGCATCCGTGGTCCTTGCTGTCTTTTCTGCCCTTGTACTGCGCAGGCCAGGCCACAGGGAGATAACCCACTGGGAGGACATCACCAGAAGGCTTTTGATTGAAGACAGAGACACAGACACCAGGTTGAGGTCTGCCTTTGCTCTGAGCCTCCTCTATATCTGGCGGGGTGAACTGGCGAGGGTTGGTATGCTCGTTGACATGATGAGGGGCCTGACAGACTCAGGGGTTGTATCACCCCATTTACACCTCCTTTTACTCACCACAGCGGCATTCTATCACTGGTTGAACTCCTCACCTGATAAGACTATGACGAATGTGGAAGAGGGCATTGCCCTTGTGGAGAGGACAGGTGTGAGGACCGGGATCGAGATGCTCCTTGAGCACGGTGTGGCAGGTGCACTGTCAGTGGGGGACATGAAGATGGCCGATGAACTCCTTGAGAGGGTGAATGCCTGTCTCCATAATGCACGGCTCATGGATACATCCTTTTACCATTACCTGAAATTCTGGAAGGCGCTCTGCGAGAAGGACCTTGCCCGTGCCGGGGAATATCTGAATGAACTTCGTGAGATGACCGAAAACCTTGGCTACATCTTCGGTATCGGGCTTCTCAGGGTCTCCTCTGCCCTCCTTTATTCATTGAAGGGGAGTTACAGAAAGGCACTCCGTGATGTATCATCTGCCAGGGACATGGCCCGTTCCATAAGGAGCGGTCTCCTTGAGTTCATCACGGGTATAGTAGAGGCATATACTCACTTCAGGATGGGAAACGACGGGAAGGGGACAGAGGTGCTCAGGCGCTGCCTTCCCTCGGGCAGGCAGATGGGGCTCATGAACTTCTTTGGTTACATCCCTGATGTCATGAAATTGATATGTCTCAGGGCACTTGAGCATGGGGTTGAGACTGAATACATCCGGTCGTTCATCATTAGACGGGGGCTTACTGGGGATGTACCCTGTCCCGAGGACTGGCCCTGGCGTGTCAGGATACAGAGTTTTGGCGGGCTCGGGGTGGTGGTTGATGGCCGTCCACTTTCGAGAAAGGACTGGAAGGGTCGCCGGACAAGAGAACTCCTGACCCTTATCATCAGTCTGGGTGGCAAGGATGTGTCAATTGATAAGGTAATGGATACCCTCTGGCCAGAGACAGAAGGCGACAGGGCAAGGAAGAACCTTGAGTTTACCCTGCGGAGACTCCGTGAGGTCCTTAAACCTTCAGATTGCCCCCGGCAGATGGTTCTCCTCAAATCACATACCCTTTCCCTGAACCATGACTTTGTATATCTTGATTCATGCAGTTTCAATATCCATGCCGAACTTGCTGAACAATCCCTCTCGGAGGGCAACAAAACAGGTTTTGTTGAACACGCCGAGAAGGTTATAGCCCTCTATAAAGGGCGATTTCTTGAAGGTGACAATGACCCCATAGCAAGCCGTATACGGGAGTTTTACCACCGGAAGTATCTGAGAATATCACAACTCCTCCTTGAGCACTACAGGATGGAGAAGAACGAACACAGGGTATCAGAGATCTCCAAATTGATTTCTGATGAAGAACCCTCCCTTCAGGATTTCCAGTTAGCAAAATAACAGAAATACCGGTTCCAGTTCATATAATCGTGCTCCTAAAGCACTATTACCCTGTCGGCGTCGTGTAACATTGCGGCGTTGTTGTACTGGCTCCCACAGACGATTGCATCGCTAAGCCCCTCGATCTTTGCCCCTGCATATTTGGCGCTGTGGTCGCAGAGGCTCATCTCCACACCCTGGAGGTTACAGAGCGAGGCATACTCCTCTTTCTCGAAGAGCCTTGTCCCCACATCCATGGTGAATATTATCACCTCATGCCCCTTTTCAACTGCCGCCTTTGTAATCCCGATAACATCATCGGCATGGTCTTCTGTATTTACAAGGATTCCCAGTTTCATACAATCCTCCTTTCAACTTGTAATTGCCGGGATGCTGCCCGGCCCTCTCAGAGTCATCCTATGCTCGGCTTACCAGCAGATAACACGATCACTGGAGTCTATCAGGTCTACCAGCCCGGAATAGTTCTTGTTCTCCCGCAGGTCGACCACTGTCACGTCGTGTTCCTTTTTGAGGGTTTCAAGAATCGTCTTCCCTGTCTCATCAGGCTCGTTCTTCAATATATAAAGCACCTTCATTTCTATCACCTCTCTGTTTATTTCTTAAGCCCCTTAATAGGGGAGCACCACATCATAATCCACAAGCCTCCGGGCGATATCTTCGGTACTGATATACTCGAAGTCCGGGTTCTCTTTGGTGTTGGTGAAGATCTTCATCTCCATATCCTTC
>WFTX01000103.1 GCA_015485235.1 Nitrospirota bacterium
GGAGGGCATAGGGTTTGAGCGGTTTCAGGCAATCTATGATCTTCACCAGGAAGGTGAAGCAGATTGCCTGCCTCGGAGCAGGGGTCCCCGAAAAGTCGAAGACTTTTTGGGGTATGGCTGCCTTGGATGGCCTGCGAGAATGAGGCGAAAAACCTATACCCTCCTGCCTTGTAACTGACTGATGAGTCAATCGGCATTTTTTGGGCATAATTTGCCTTTGGCATCACTAAGCGAGCGAATGTAAAATATACATTTTCCTTACATATCAAGATACCCTGCGGTCTTGCTCGATACGAGTCCGTTTCGGACCTGCCCGTATCGTGGCCGCAGGGTGCTTCCTATGGCTTGGGAAGAGCCGGTTACAGCCTTGTGGGGTGTCTATGCTGCTCCGGCTGATAAACATGTGAGGACTTATCTAATCCTGCAGGGAACGGGTATAATACGTGTGGAGCTACCTTCATCCGAAGGAGACTGATAGTGATACTCAGAAATGAAGACATCGGCGAGATTATTCTTGAGGTTCCTGAGGGCCACAGGCACCTGAGGACCACCATATACCTCAAAGACGGTGAAGAAATCGTTCTTCAGGAGGCAACGGTGGCCAATCTTGTGAGGGCCTTTGTGGGCATCAAGACCCATCCATTGAAGAAAAAGATTGTTCTGAAAGGGAGGAAGGTCGATGAGAGGAAAGAGGGTTTTGCAGAATGGCAGCTTATGGAAGATTAGAGACATTTTATGTTTTTCCCTTTTCTTAGTCCTGCTGCTATACTGTGCCATTACTCCTGCAGTGGCTGCTGAGAGGATCCGCTGTGCATCAACCACGAGCACGCAGAACTCCGGTCTCTTTGATTACCTCCTCCCGGTCTTTGAGAGAGAGACAGGCATAAAGGTGGATGTGGTGGCCGTGGGCACAGGAGCCGCCCTTGAGATCGGAAAGAGGGGTGATGCAGATGTGGTCCTTGTACATGCTAAGGAGGATGAATTGAAGCTTGTCAAAGAGGGTTATTTTGTAAACCGCCGTGATGTGATGTATAATGACTTCGTTATTGTGGGGCCTCCAGGAGACCCTGCCGGGATCAGGGGGCTCAGATCTGCCGCACAGGCGTTCAGAAAGATAAGCATGGCAAAGGCACCCTTTGTCTCAAGGGGTGACAACTCCGGCACCCACAAGAAGGAGTTGAAGATCTGGCAAGCGACGGGCATTCACCCTGAAGGAAAGAAATGGTATCTTGAGGTGGGGCAGGGGATGGGAAAGACCCTGAGGATCGCCAATGAAAAAGGGGCATACACCCTCACTGACAGGGGCACGTGGCTTGCGCTTATGGAGAGGGAGAAGTTTGATCTGGAGGTAATGGTTGAGGGCGACAGGATGCTCTTCAATCAGTACGGAGTGATGGCTGTCAATCCTGAAAGACATCCTCATGTGAAATACAATGAAGCGATGAGGTTTATCAACTTTCTTGTTTCAGAGAAGGGACAGAGGGTGATTGCCGGATTCAGGGACTCCCGTGGCAATCAACTCTTCCATCCAAATGCAGAGGGCTTGAAAGGTAAGGACGTTGAATGAGATCCTGCTCGCATTCAGGAAGGCATTCTATCTGATCATCACCCTTGACAGGGAACTGATTGAAATCGTATCGCTTTCACTCTGTGTCTCTCTTACAGCCGTCCTGACAGCCTCTGTGGCAGGTATCCTCTCGGCCTCTCTCCTGGCCTTCAAGCGCTTTCCCCTCCGGGGGGCGATCATAAGCATCCTCAATACCTTCATGGGGCTGCCTCCTGTTGTGGTGGGTTTATTGCTTTATCTGATTCTCTCAAGGAGTGGTCCGCTGGGGTTTCTCGGGCTTCTCTACACACCCTCTGCAATGCTCATCGCCCAGGCGATACTTGCCTTTCCCATAATAGCTGCCATGAGTTACGCCTCCATAAACTCCGTAAGCCCGGATATACGGCTTGCCGCCCTTGGCCTTGGAGCCACCAGAGTACAGGCATCAATAGCTGTTGTCAGGGATGCCAGGTACGGGATATTCTCATCTGTGATGGCAGGCCTTGGGAGGGTGATGGCTGAGGTTGGTGCCGTGCTTATCGTAGGAGGAAACATCGCCGGTTATACAAGGGTGATGACCACCACGATAGCCCTTGAGTATGACAAGGGGAACTTCTCCCTTGCCATTGCCCTGGGATTGATACTGCTTCTCATCTCCCTCTGTATCAACTCAGTGATGTATCTTCTGCAGCGGAGGGCCTCTGGATGAACCTGACTGTTAAGAACGTCTCTAAGCGTTATGGAGAGTCTGTGGCCCTCCAGGACTGCAGCCTGACTGTTCAGCAAGGCACCTTTACTGCCATCATCGGCCCCAACGGCAGTGGAAAATCCACGCTCCTCAGGGTTGCCTCCCTTCTTGAAGAACCTGACAGGGGAGAGGTGATATACGTTGATGGTACAAGGGTACTTGAAAAGGATATTGCTCTCAGAAGAAGGATCTCTGTTGTGCTTTCAGGCAACACCCTGTTCAATGACTCGGTCTTCAACAATGTTGCCTTCGGGCTCCGTATAAGGGGATATAAACGGGAGATGGTTTCTGAGAAGGTTCATGAAATCCTTGGTCTGGTCCAACTCTCCAACCGGTCACGCAGGAATGCCAGGACACTCTCAACAGGGGAAGCACAGCGGGCTGTATTGGCAAGGGCACTGGTTACAGAACCGGAGTATCTCTTTCTCGATGAGCCCACAGCCTCCCTTGACCCCCTGAATACTGAACTGATCGAGGCTGTCCTCAGGGAGTCCAGTTCCAGAAACGGCATGACCATAGTGATGATCACCCATAACATGTTTCAGGCAAAGAGGCTTGCAGAGAGGGTGCTCTTTATGTACAGAGGGAGAGTTAAGGAAGATGCAGAGAGCAACAGGTTTTTTACCACTCCCCGGGATGAACTTGCCCGGAGGTTTATTTCCGGTGAGATGGTCTGGTGAACTGCAGAAGCTGAACAAAGGGTTACCTGGGAGTTAAACCTTCCAGTTGCATAAATTCTTTTACAGAGGAAGGGGGTGGAGATTTTTCCCCCGTTCTTGTATCCGGGGGTCTGCTCTGGAATTTTTCATTATAAAGCGCCGGTCGTGTCTGAGTAGAGAAAGTCTGTTATGGACGGTGCCTTAATAGTCCTGATCAGTTGTAAGAAGGGTTTTAGAGTAGAGAAGGCCGTACGGTCTCTGCCGAGCCGACACAGGAAGGCGCCTACAAGAACCAACAGGTATTGATAATGAAAATTCCAGAGCAACCCCCGGACTCATTCCATATTACGTAAGAAGGTTCGTGGGGGTATGCACCATAGCTGACCTGATGTTTATGTAACGTTTAGATAAAAAAAGGGGATGGATTAAATCCATCCCCTTTTCAATCTTTAATCCGGCGGCGACCTACTCTCCCACGACCCTGCGGTCGCAGTACCATCGGCCCTGGCGGTCTTCACTTCCGTGTTCGGAATGGGAACGGGTGTTTCCCCGCCGGTATAGCCACCGGAAATCGCTGGCTCAGGTTAATATTATAAAACTCAAAGAACTGTAAAGTCAAGCAAAAAGCAGGAAGTATACTGGTGTATTAGTGTATTGGTATATTAGGCATATTTGTAAAAAACTACCACTTACCAATAACTGATACACCAATAACCAATAACTAATAACTAATAACCAATATACCAATTAACCGTTTTTTCTTTGACAACGGGAGGGTACTGGGTATAAG